>JAJTCR010000162.1 GCA_021325695.1 Steroidobacteraceae bacterium
CGGTGATCCACCCGGACGGGTTCCTGCAGATCACCGACCGTGCCAAGGACGTGATCAAGTCCGGCGGCGAATGGATCAGCTCGGTGGAACTCGAGAACTGTGCCTGCGGACATCCCGACGTGCTGATGGCCGCGGCCATCGGCGTGCGGCATCCCAAGTGGGACGAGCGTCCAGTGTTGCTGGTCGTGCCACGACAGGGCTGCCAGCCGCAGAGCGATTCCATCCTCGAGCACCTCGGGCGGCACTTCGCCCGGTGGCAACTGCCCGACGCCGTGGTGCTGGTCGAGGCATTGCCGCTCACCGCGACCGGCAAGATCAACAAGCGTTCGCTGCGCGACACCTACGGGCAGGTCCTGATGCAGCCGGCGCAAGCTTCCTGAGCGGACGCTATCGGACGAGTCCTGCAGGCACGAATTAATTCTCGAAACTGTGACGCTGCGCTAACGTCTGGCATCTCGAGTTGAGCGAAGGGCCACAGTAACCGAGGCTTCCGCACGTCGGCCCCGCGGAGCCCCGCAATGCTCAGGATGGACCCCTCGACACTGCGCCGGGCAGCGGAGCAGCTGAAACTCACGACCGAGGAGCACGCGACGTGGCACGAGGACGTGCTGCGCGCGATCTTCTGCGACGACCTCGCGTCGGAGCACGGAGCGAGTGCCGCCACCAGTCACCGTGAATGTGCCTTCGGCCGCTGGTTTTACGACGAGGCGCCGAACGGCCTGCGTGACCAGCCGGCCTTCGTCGCGATCGGCAAGGAGCACCAGCGTCAGCACCAGATCGCAGCGAAGCTGCTGCGCGGCGCCAGGTCCGGCGCGTCCGTCGCACGCGCCGATTTCGAGGATTTCGTCGCGACCAGCGCACGGCTCCGCGTCCAGATCGATTACCTGCGCTCCTCGATCGAGGCCGCGCTCGGCAACCGTGACCCGCTGACCGGAGCGCTCGGTCGCATCGCGATGCTGCCGGAACTGCACGACCTGCGCGCAGGCCTGCAGCACGGCGGTCGTGCCTGCACGCTCGTGTTCATGGACGTCGATGAATTGAAGCGCATCAACGACGAGCACGGCCACGCCATGGGCGATGCGGTGCTTTGCGGCGTGGTCGCGCACGTCCAGGAGCACCTGCGCAGTCACGATCGCGTCTACCGTTACGGCGGCGACGAGTTCCTGCTCGCGTTGCCGGGCGCCGACCTCGAGGTGGCCTTCGCGGTCGTCTCGCGCGTACGCGACGGGCTCGCCGACAAGCTGTTCGTCGCGGGTCCGCGCGGGACGCCGTTGCGAGTGACGGCGTCGTTCGGCCTCGCCCTGCTCGACGCCGAGGAGCCCGTGACCGAGTCCGTCAATCGCGCGGACCAGGCCCTGCTGCTCGCCAAGACGGCGGGCCGCAATCGCGTGATCAAGTGGGACGCGGCCGTGACCACCAGCACACGCTGGCGCAAGATCGACGTGGACGCATCGCGCTGAACGCGCGCTGCGCGGGCGTCTAACCGCGGGAAGCGGCGGCGAAGAGTTCCGCGAAACGACGGTCCTCGGTCAGCATGTGGTCCGCCACGACGTCGCCGAGCAGGAATCGCGTGAGTTCCTCGCGGCTGGTCGTCCCGGCCGCCGCCTCCGCCTGCAACCGCAATGCCTTCGCCATGAGTGTCGCGTGCGAACGGCGATGTCCGTCGAGGCCCGGATAGTCGCGCTGCCCGAGAATCCCCTCCTCGTCGGCGAAGTGCCCGGCGATCTCCGACATCAGCCGCTCGAGGTCCGGCACGAACCGCGGACTTCCGATGCGTAACGACTCGATGATCTGCTCGGAGCGTTCGAACAATTCGCGGTGCTGCCGGTCGATCGTGGGTTCGCCACACTCGAACCGGTCCTGCCATTGCAGGTGCATCCCCGGTGGCGCGCCCGTCGCATCGTCTGCGCGCCGGCGTCGATCCACCACCACGAGACCGCCGCCGCCCGCTTTCGCCCGCGCGAGCGCGGACTCGACACGAGACCACCACGATCCGACCGATTCACCGGGATAGCGTTGCGCGATCCCGCCGCTCACCGTGACCTGGCCGAGCCCGGGCCATGCCTTGCGCCCGAACTCGCTTGCCACGCCGAGCGCCAGTGCCTCGCCGGCGTCGACACCGCCTGCAACGAGCGCGATACAGCGGCCATGCGCGGTACGGACCGGCGCGGGTGCCGTCGCAGGCGAGGCGGACTGGAAGGACGAGACCAGGTGGCGGGCGACGACCTCGGCGGCCTCGGCACCGTGCAGGTCCTGGATCAGCGTGAACCGATCGATGGCGAGTGCGAGCAGCGACACTTCGGAGCCCGAGGTCGCCACCACCTCGAGATACGGCAGGATCAGTGCCGCGTCAGACTCGTGCGTAAGGTCCGCTTCGGTTCCGGCGTCGCGATGCGCGGTCGCGAGAACCGCAGCGTCGACACGTATGTCGTCCTTCATCAGCGCAATCCCCCGGGTCCATCCGGCCGGGCGCTCGACTGGCCACCCGCATCGAATGGGCGAGACTAACCAGCGGGTCCGATCGTCGCGATTGCGGAATCTGCGGATCAGGGCCTGCTGACGCTCCCCGCCCTAGGCCTGCATCCGCCGCAACAGCGCCTCCGACTCGCCGAGCGCCATGGCCTTCGGCACGGGGTAGTCGCGCGCGGCCTCGACCATCGCCGCGCGCGCGATCTCGGGCACGTCGGCCGGTGCAAGGGCGGCCATTTTTTCGGGGATGCCGACGGCCCTGTTGAGTTCACGCACGCGGTCGACGAAACGCTGCGCCAGCACGTCGCGGGGCTCGGTGGCCGCGCCGGCGCCGATCACCACCGCGAGCTCCGCGAGCCTGTCGCGCGCACGCGGCTCGTCCTTGAGGAAGTCGAGCACGTACGGCAGCGTGATCGCGTTGGCGAGGCCGTGCGGCACGCCGTACATGCCGCCGATCTTGTGCGAGAAGGCGTGCACGTAACCCACGTACGCCTTGGTGAACGCCAGGCCGGCGTAGAAGGACGCGAGCGCCATCGCCTCGCGCGCCTCCAGGTCCGTGCCGTCCTCGTACGCTCGCTGCAGGTTGCCGAAGATCATGCGCACCGCCGCCGTGCAGTGCCGGCCCGTCTCCGCGTGCGGCCAGCGATTCAGGTAGGCCTCGACGGCGTGGGTCAGCGCATCCATGCCGGTCGCCGCCGTGATCGGCTTCGGCATGCCGCGCATCAGCTCGGGATCGAGCGCGGCGGCCATCGGCACGAGTTTCGGGTCGATCACGGCGGCCTTGACGTGTGCGACCGGGTCCGTGACCACCGCCGCGACCGTGACCTCGGAACCGGTGCCCGCCGTCGTGGGGATCGCGAACAGCGGCAGCATCGGCTTCGTGACCCGGAGCATGCCGATCAGGCGTGTCGGGCCCTTGCCCGTGACGACCATCGCGTCGATCACCTTGGCCGCGTCGATCGCCGAGCCGCCGCCCACCGCGAGGATCGCGTCGCTGCGGTGAGTCATCACCGCCTCGTAACCGGCCTGCAGGACCGGGTAGGTCGGGTCGGGCGTGATGCCGTCGTGCACGGCAACGTCGATGCCCTGCGCTTCGAGCGCGCGTCGCAGCGGCTCGACCAGCCCGAGCCGCACGAGCACGGCGTCGGTCACGATCATCACGCGTCGAAAGCCCAGCTGACCGAGGCTTGCGCACAGGCGTTGTGCGGACCCGGGCCCGACGAACAGCGTGGGACGTGGAATCGCCACGACACGCGAGACGGGCCACAGGAACGGCTTCAGCAGGCGGTACGCCAGCAGGCGCAGCTGGAACAGCATGAGGTGACCCCTGGATGGTGCAGTGCATCATGCGGCTGGAACGCCGTCGCTGCCAAGACGCAATGTCCGCAGGGGCGGTTAACGCGCGGTTTCGAGCCACCCGTGCCGAACCAGCGCCTGCTGATACTCGATGGCCCGACGCTCGGCGTAGTGGTCGATCGTGAAGCCGAGTGCTGCGAGCAGCAGCAACCCCACCGCGAAGCCGAGGTGCCATGGGCGGCCGAACACGAACACCAGGCCGAGCGCGATCAGGGTGGCCGCGACATAGGCGAGCCGGTACGTCGCGAAGCTGCGCACGACCTTCGTGATTCGCAGTCCCTCTTCCGCCGCGAAGCGCGCGGGCTCGGCCGCGTGCAGTTCGACCAGCTGTCGTGCCTGCGCGTCGCTGCGGAAGTACACGGTGCCGCCCACGCCGATGCCGAGGGCGGCCACGACGAGCAGCGCGGGCGCGAGGCCGCGGGTGAATGGGTCACGCGCGTAGAACCAGAGCACCAGGGCCGCCGCGAGCGCGGCGATGCCGGCGGCGAGGATCCAGAACGCCTCGGCTTTCTCGCCGGCAAAATAGGCGTGCAGCAGCTGCTCGGCGGTCATGGCGGCAGGGTCCTCATGGCACGGCGTGCGGCGCCACGCGCTGCACCCAGGGCATCGCCTGCTCGAGTTGTGCGGCCAGCCCGAACAGGCTGGCCTCGTCGCCGATCCGCGAGGCCGTGAACAACAGCCCGATCGGCAGGCCGTCGGCGGTCCAGTGCAGGGGCAGCGACATCGACGGCTGGCCGGTGACGTTCGCCACCATCGTGAACGGCGCAGCTTCGAACACGGGTTCGAACGCCTCGAGGATCCTGTCGCGCTGGCTCAGCAGCGCCGCGCCCGGCAGCGCGGTCAGCACCTTGAGCGCGGCCCGCCGGCCCGTCGACAGCCCGTACGCACCGATCGGCAACGGCGGCACACCGACCGTCGGCGTCAGCAGCACGTCGAACGCCGTAGCCCATGCGAGCCATTCCCGGGAGAACGACTGCAGCGCCTGCAAGGCCGCGGCCACCTCGGCGCCCGGCTGGGCCTC
>JAJTCR010000163.1 GCA_021325695.1 Steroidobacteraceae bacterium
TCGTAAATCCGGAGTGTCCCCATTATCCCGGAAATTCGGAGTGTCCCTCTTTTCCGGGCTGCGGTACCATGCGGTCATCCATCGACAGGCCCGTCCCGAGAGAGGCTCCGAGGAGCCCGCCGAAGGCGCAACCCGCCCGGAAACGCTCAGGCAAACGTACGGCTGCGGCCTGATGGTCTCTGGAGAGCGACCCGTCGCCAGGCGGGTCCACCGAAGGGGTGCGGCACCCGGCGCGAGCCGGGGGCTCGATCTCTCAGGTCCAAGGACAGAGGGGCGGCAGGTCGTCACGGCGGTCTGCCGCCCTTTTTCTTTGGGCCGTGAAAAAACCGACTGTCCGAGGACGGCACGATGGGACTGCGCACTCCACTGTATGACTCGCATCTGGCGGCGGGCGCCCGCACCGTCGATTTCGGCGGCTGGGACATGCCAGTCAACTATGGTTCGCAGATCGAGGAACACCACGCGGTCCGTCGCGACGCCGGCATGTTCGACGTCTCGCACATGTGCGTCGTCGACCTGCGTGGTGGGACTGTGCGCGACTACCTGCGCCACCTGCTCGCGAACGACATCGCGAAGCTGGCGCAGACCGGCAAGGCGCTGTACTCGTGCATGTTGCGCGCGAGCGGCGGCGTCATCGACGACCTGATCGTCTATTTCCTCGACGACCAGTGGTACCGGATGGTCGTCAATGCCGGCACGCGCGAGAAGGACGTCAAGTGGCTGCTCGAACAGGCCGCTTCCTTCGGCGTTTCGGTCGAGCCGCGCACCGACCTCGCGATGATCGCCGTGCAGGGGCCGAATGCACGGCAAAAGGCCGCGCAGGTCATCGAGCCGGGCGTGGCCGAGCGCGCGCTGCAACTCGGTCCGTTCTTCGGGCTCGACGCCGGCACACTGTTCGTCGCTCGTACGGGCTACACGGGCGAGGACGGCTGGGAGCTCACGATGCCGGCGGGCGAGGCCGCCACGTACTGGCAGAAGCTGCGCGACATGGGTGTCCGGCCGTGCGGGCTCGGTGCGCGCGACACGCTGCGTCTCGAAGCCGGCATGAATCTCTACGGCAACGACATGGACGAGACGACCTCGCCGCTGGAGTCCGGGCTCGGCTGGACCGTGGCCTGGGAGCCGCAGGATCGCGACTTCGTCGGTCGCGCCGCGCTCACCGTGCAGAAGGCGAGCGGCGACGTGCGCAAGTTCGTCGGCCTGCTGGTCGAGGACCGCGCGGTGTTGCGCACGCACCAGAAGGTCATCGTCGCGAACGTGGGCGAGGGCGAAGTCACGAGCGGCACGTTTTCGCCGACGCTGCAGCGCTCGATCGGCTTCGCGCGCGTGCCGGCGCAGACGGGCGACCGCTGCGAAGTCGAGATCCGCGGCAAGCTCGTGCCTGCACGGGTCGTCAAGCCGCCCTTCGTGCGCAACGGCAAGGCCGCCATCGCGCTTTGACAATTCACCGCTCGATCCAGCATCCAGACGTCCCGGAGATCACACCATGAGCAACGTCCCCGCCGACCTCCGCTACCTCAAGTCGCACGAATGGGCGCGCCTCGAAGGCGACGGCACGGTCACGATCGGCATCTCCGATCACGCGCAGCAGGCGCTGGGCGACCTCGTGTTCGTCGAAGCGCCCGAGGTCGGCCGCCGCGTCAGCGCGGGCGAAGCCTGCGCGGTCGTCGAGTCCGTCAAGGCCGCGTCGGACATCTACAGCCCGGTCACCGGCGAGGTGATCGCGAGCAACGTCGACCTGGGCGGCCAGCCGGAGCTCGTCAACTCCGATCCGTACGGCGCCGGCTGGATCATGCGTGTGCGCCCCGAAGACAAGGCGCAGTTCTCCGCGATGCTGGACGCGAAGGCGTACCAGGCCGCGCTGGCCGCGGAAACACACTGATGCCCTTCATTCCCCACACCGACGCCGACGTCCGCGCGATGCTCGACGTCATCGGCGCGCCGGACATCGACGCGCTGTTCGAGGAAATCCCGGCGGCATTGCGTGCGCCAGGCCTGCCCGGCATTCCGCCCGCGATGACCGAGATGGAAATCGGCCGGTGCATGGCGGAGTTCGCCGCCCGCGACGGCCGCCCGCTCAATTTCATCGGCGCCGGCGCGTACGAGCACCACATCCCCGCGGCGGTCTGGGCGATCGTGAGCCGCGGCGAGTTCTACAGCGCGTACACGCCGTACCAGGCCGAGGCGAGCCAGGGCACGCTGCAACTGCTGTACGAATACCAGACCATGATGGCGAGCCTGACCGCGCTCGAGATCTCCAACGCATCCCTCTACGACGGCGCCTCGGGTCTCGCCGAGGCCTGCCTGATGGCCGTGCGCGCGAACCGCAAGTCGAAGTCGCTGCGGATCCTGTTGCCGCTCGCGCTCAACCCCACGTATCGCGACGTGGCGCAGGCGATCGCCGGCAACCAGAACCTCGTGTTCGAACAGCTGCCGTTCGACGCCAAGGGCGGCCAGACCGTGGTCTCCGCGCTCGACCAGTACAAGGGCAAGGACGTCACGGCGGTCGTGATCCAGCAGCCGAACTTCTTCGGCACGCTCGAGGACGTCGACGCGATCACGAACTGGGCGCACGCGAACGGCGCACTCATGATCGGCGTGGTCAACCCGACCTCGCTCGCCGTGCTCAAGCCGCCGGGCGAGTGGGGCGCGCGCGGCGCAGACATCGCCTGTGGCGACGGCCAGCCGCTCGGCGTGCCGCTCTCGTCGGGCGGTCCATACTTCGGGTTCATGGCGACCCGGGCCGAGCACGTGCGACAGATGCCGGGCCGTATCATCGGCCGCACGGTGGACCTCGACGGCAAGCCGGGCTTCGCGCTCACGCTGCAGGCGCGCGAACAGCACATCCGTCGCAGCAAGGCGACGTCCAACATCTGCACGAACCAGGGCCTGCTGGTCACCGCGGCGACGATCTACATGTCGCTGCTCGGTCCGCGCGGTCTCGCACGGGTGGCGGCCACCTCCATGCAGCGCACGCAGCAGCTCGTGGATGCGCTCACGCGCATCCCGGGCGTGCGGCTCGCGTTCGACACGCCGCGATTCCACGAAGCCGTGCTGCTGCTCGACCGGCCCGTGAAGCCGGTGCTCGAGGCGCTCGCGCACCGCGGCATCGTCGGCGGCGTCGACGTCTCGGGGCGCTACCCGCAGCTCGGCCACGCGCTGCTCGTCTGCGCGACCGAAACCCGGACGGTGAACGACATCGAAACCTACGCGCGCGCGCTCGCCGAGACCCTGCGCAGCAGCGCGGCCGCCGCCTGAACCGGCAGGACGACCGAAAATGCACGAAAAGCTGATCTTCGAACACGCGGCCCCCGGCCGCAGCGCCGACGCGCAGTACCCGCGGGTGCCGGTCGAGGCGACGGTGCCGACCTCGCTGTTGCGGGCGACGCCGCCGCTGCTGCCGGAAGTCTCCGAGCTGCAGGCGGTACGCCACTACACCCGGCTCTCACAGCTCAACTTCTCGATCGACACGCACTTCTATCCGCTCGGGTCGTGCACGATGAAGTACAACCCGAAGGCCTGTAACCAGTACGCGATGCTGCCGGAGCTGCTCGGGCGCCACCCGCTCGCGCCGGAGTCCACCGGCCAGGGCGTGTTGCAGATCCTGTTCGAGTTGCAGGAGATGCTCAAGGAAGTGACCGGCATGCGGGGCGTGTCGCTCACGCCGATGGCAGGCGCGCAGGGCGAGTTCGCCGGTGTCGCGATGATCCGGGCCTACCACCGCGCCCGCAACGACCTCGCCCGCACCGAGATCATCGTGCCCGACGCCGCGCACGGCACGAACCCGGCGACGGCGACGATGTGCGGCTGCACCGTGCGCGAAATTCCGACGCAGTCGAACGGGGACATCGACCTCGAGGCGCTCAAGGGCGTCGTCGGTCCGCACACGGCAGGCATCATGCTGACCAACCCCTCGACGATCGGCGTGTTCGAGCGCCGGATCCGCGAGGTCGCGGAAATCGTCCACGGCGCCGGCGGCCTGCTGTACTACGACGGTGCCAACCTCAACGCGATCCTCGGCAAGGTGCGTCCGGGCGACATGGGGTTCGACGTCATCCACATGAACCTGCACAAGACCTTCTCGACGCCGCACGGCGGTGGCGGCCCGGGGTCCGGTGCGGTCGGCGTGAGCGAACGCCTGCTGCCGTTCCTGCCGGTCCCGATCGTGGGTCGCGACGGCGAGCGCTTCCGCTGGCTCGACCAGCAGGACCTGCCGCAGACCATCGGCCGGCTCTCGAACTTCATGGGCAACACCGGCGTGCTGCTGCGCGCCTACGTCTACATGCGCATGCTCGGCCGCGACGGCATGCAGCGCGTGTCGGAGTTCGCGACGCTCAACGCCAACTACCTGATGGCACGGTTGCAGGCGGCCGGCTTCGAGGTGGCGTATCCGGAGCGTCGCGCGAGTCACGAGTTCATCGTCACGCTGCGCCGCGAGGCGCGCGAGTGGGAAACCAACGCGATGGACTTCGCCAAGCGGTTGCTGGACTACGGCTTTCACGCGCCGACGACCTACTTTCCGCTGCTCGTGCCCGAGTGCCTGCTGATCGAGCCGACGGAAACGGAACCGAAGGAGGAACTCGATGCGTTCGTCGACGCGATGATCGCCATCCGCAAGGAAGCCGAGACCGAGCCCGCGAAGCTGCAGGGCGCCCCGTGGACGCTGCCCGTGCGCCGACTCGACGACGTCCGCGCCGCGAAACAGCTGGATTTGACGTGGAAGCCCGCAACGGCTTGAGAGTGAATAGTGATTAGTGAATAGTGACCAGTCGGAACGCGCGCTGGGACGTTTTCGCTGCCGCACGAGCGGTACATCCGCCGGCGCGGAGCGCTCCGACTACTCACTGGTCACTATTCACTAGTCACTCACTTCCCCATGACTGCACTCATCTGCGGCTCGATCGCCTTCGACACGGTCATGGTCTTCCACGGCCGCTTCCGCGAGCAGATCCTCGCGGACCGGATCCACATGCTGAACGTCTCGTTTCTCGTGCCGAGCATGCGGCGCAACTTCGGCGGCTGCGCGGGCAACATCGCGTACAACCTCCGGCTGCTGGAGGAGGACGGGGCGCCGATGGCGACGGTCGGGCACGATTTCGAGCCGTACCGGCGCTGGCTCAAGGCCTGCAACGTGAGCCTCGACTTCGTGCGCGAGCTCGACGACCAGTTCACCGCGCAGGCGTTCATCACGACCGACCTGGACTCGAACCAGATCACGGCGTTCCACCCGGGCGCGATGGCCAAGTCGCACCTGAACCCCGTGCCGACCACGGCCGGCGTCACGCTCGGGGTGGTCGCCCCGGACGGCCGCGACGGCATGCTGCAGCACGCCGCACAGTTCGCGGCGGCCGGCATCCCCTGGCTGTTCGACCCCGGACAGGGCCTGCCGATGTTCGACGGGCCGGAGCTGCTCGATTTCGTGCGCCAGGCGACCTGGGTCGCGGTCAACGACTACGAAGCACAGATGCTGCAGGAACGCACCGGGCTGAGCGCGACCGACGTCGCCGCCGAAGTGCGGGCCTACGTCGTGACCAAGGGGGCCGAAGGCAGTGTCGTCTACGCCGACGGCCACGAATACGTGATCCCCGCAGCGCCGCCGGACGACGTCAAGGACCCGACCGGCTGCGGCGACGCCTATCGAGCCGGCCTGCTGTATGGGCTCATGAATGAACTCGACTGGGAGACCACGGGTCGGATAGCTTCATTGATGGGATCGATCAAGATCGCCCACGCCGGCACCCAGAGTCACCGATTCGACATGAACGAGTTCACCACCCGCTTTCGCGCGGCCTTCGGCCGCGAACTGTGACCCGCCCCAGGCACGCTGCGGTATCGCGGGTGTCGCGCTGGCTGGCCGCCGTGCTGACGGCCGCAGTCGCCGTGAACGCCGCCCTCGCGCAACCCGAGCCCCCGCCGACGGTCCAGCCGGCACCCTCGACGGGCATCGGCCGACCCATCGAGGAGAACCCGGCCTGGGATCGCACGCTCGAGCGCATCGCGTCCTCGGTCGTGTCGATCGAGATCGACCAGACGCGCGCGTTCGACACCGAATGGAACCAGTCGAGCCAGGCGACCGGCTTCGTCGTCGATGCCGAGCGCGGCCTGATCCTGACCAACCGGCACGTCGTGACGCCAGGGCCCGTGGTCGCCACCGCGATCCTCCAGAACCGCGAGGAGGTCGAACTGCGCGCGGTCTACCGCGATCCGGTCCACGACTTCGGCGTCTACCGCTACGATCCGGCGAAGCTCCGCTACGTCAAGCCCGCGGCGCTGCCGCTGTACCCGGAGGGCGCGAAGATCGGCACCGAGATCCGCGTGGTCGGCAACGACGCGGGTGAGCAGCTCTCGATCCTCGCCGGCACGCTTGCGCGCCTCGACCGCGAGGCGCCCGCGTACGGCGTCGGCAAGTACAACGACTTCAACACGTTCTACATCCAGGCGGCCTCCGGCACCTCGGGCGGGTCGTCGG
>JAJTCR010000164.1 GCA_021325695.1 Steroidobacteraceae bacterium
CGAGGGCCTGCGCCTGATGGCCGAGCGCAAGGTGTTTCTGGTGCCGACGCTCTACGTGGGTGACTACTACCTCGAGGAACGATCGCAGAGCGAGGCGCAGGCGAAAATGAACGCGCTGACGCGCCGCTATCGCGCGCAACACGTCGACGCCGTTCGCAAGGCGCTCCGTGCCGGCGTGCGAGTCGGGGTGGGGACCGACTACGTGGGGTTTCCACCCACGCAGGGCGTGCGGGAGCTGAAATTGCTGGTGGAGGCCGGCATGACGCCGATGCAGGCCATCCAGGCCGCGACGCGTGGCAACGCGGAGTTGCTGCGCTGGCAGGATCGCATCGGAACGGTCGAGCCGGGCAAGCTCGCCGACATCATCGCGGTGCGCGGCGACCCGCTGCAGGACCTCGCCGTGCTCGAACGGGTGGGGTTCGTGATGCTGGGCGGTGAGGTCGTGTGTCCCGGAAACGGATGCCCGGCGGCGGAGACGTCCCCGTAGCGGTCACTCGTTGGCGGCGAGCCGCCTGCGCAGGTTCTCGAGCACGCCCTCTTCCCAGCCGAAATCGTCGGCGTGCGGCGGCGATTCGGGCAGCGCCTCAACCCGCCGGGCCACGCGTCGCAACGCGACGGCTTCCCAGTTTTCGGAGTCCTGCCGCGGTTCTTTCTTGTCCGATTCCGTCATGTCCGGGCTCCGAGCGAACGAGCTTCCAGCAGCACGAAACGTTACTCGTGCCGCATGCCGACGGGTGTGAGTACAATCAGGAACGTCGCGACCTCCACGCCGCTATTCGATGTCGCCGTCGTCCGACAGGGCGCCTCGGCCCTTCACGACCCGCAGCAGGTCGCGCCGTTCACGCTTGTCGGGTCGGCCTTGCGACACGGGCCCGGAGAGCCGGTTCAGCTCGCGGAGGTGGGCCCGAGCCGCCTCGCTTTCAGCGGTTTCACGATAATGCTGCCGCGCTTCGGGGGCCGGTCCACGCCGCGCCGGGATCGACACGACGTCGACCTCGTAGCGCTCCTGCGCGCGCGTGATCATCAGTCGGTCGCCGACCTTGACCAGTCGCGACGCCTTGATGCGATCGCCGTTGACCTGCACGTGCCCGCCTTCGACCGCCGACTGCGCGACGCTGCGGGTCTTGAAAAAGCGGGTGCACCACAGCCACTTGTCGACGCGCAAGCCTCCGCCCGGATCGCCGCCGGACGGCCCGTCGTCGAGGTCGTCCGGTGAGCCGTCGGAGGCAGTCCTGTCGCTCCGGTGTCGTGCCACGGACCGATTATAAGCCCCGTATAATCCGCGCTCCGCACGCGCAGGCGCCCGCTAATGGATCGCAGCTTCCTCGACCGACTGTCCGTCCAGACCGACGAACTCAAGGTGTCGGGGCTGTACAAGCCGGAACGCGTGCTGGCTTCGCCGCAACAGCCCGTGGTCCGGCTGGCCGACGGGCGCGAACTGATCAACCTCTGCGCCAACAACTACCTCGCGCTGGCCAACCACCCGTCCATCCGCGAGGCGGCGCGCGGCGCGCTCGACCGACACGGCTACGGCATGGCGTCGGTGCGCTTCATCTGCGGTACCCACGGCATGCACAAGGAGCTCGAGGCCCGCTTGAGCAGCTTCCTGGGCATGGACGACACGATCCTCTATTCGTCGTGCTTCGATGCGAACGGCGGGCTGTTCGAGACGCTGCTCGACGAGCAGGACGCGGTGATCAGCGACGCGCTCAACCACGCGAGCATCATCGACGGCATCCGGCTCTGCAAGGCACAGCGGCTGCGCTACGCCAACGACGACCTCGACGAACTGGAGACGCGCCTCCAGGAAGCGTCCAAAGCGCGCGTGAAACTGATCGCGACGGACGGCGTGTTCTCGATGGACGGAGTGATCGCGCGCCTGAAGCACGTCTGCGAGCTCGCCGACAGGTATGGCGCGCTCGTGATGGTCGACGATTCCCACGCCACCGGATTCGTGGGCCAGGGCGGCCGCGGTACCCCGGAATATCGCGAGGTCATGGGTCGCATCGACATCCTGACCGGCACGCTCGGCAAGGCCTTGGGCGGCGCCGCCGGCGGTTACACGGCGGCACGCCGGGAGATCGTCGCCTGGCTGCGACAGCGCTCGCGTCCGTACCTGTTTTCGAACAGCATCCCGCCCGTCATCGCCGCGACGACACTGCGCGTGCTCGACCTCGTCGAGTCGGGCGACGACCTGCGTGCGCGGTTACGGGACAACACGAGCCATTTCCGGCAGCGGATGATCGCGGCCGGCTTCAAGGTCGCTCCCGGCGAACACCCGATCGCCCCGGTCATGCTCGGCGACGCGGCGCTCGCCGCGAAGTTCGCCGAGAAACTGCTCGACCGCGGCGTATACGTGATCGGCTTCTCGTACCCCGTCGTCCCGATGGGCAAGGCCCGCATCCGCACGCAGATGAGCGCGGGCCACGACCGCCAGCAACTCGACCGCGCCATCGACGCGTTCGTTGCCGTCGGCCAGGAACTCGGCGTGATCAACTGACCTCTGGTCCTACTAACCGCTAGTCACTAACCACTAGACACTTCCCATGAAGGCACTCGTCAAGTCGCAACGCGCCCCCGGCATCTGGATGGAGAGCGTGCCGGAGCCGAAGGTCGGTCCCAACGACGTCATGATCAAGGTGCGCAAGACCGCGATCTGCGGCACCGACATCCACATCTACAACTGGGACCACTGGGCACAGAAGACCATTCCCGTGCCCATGCACGTCGGCCACGAGTACGTCGGTGAGATCGTCGAGATCGGCAGCGAGGTGCAGGGGTTCGACATCGGCGACCGCGTCTCGGGCGAAGGTCACATCACCTGCGGTTACTGCCGCAACTGCCGTGCCGGCCGGCGTCACCTCTGTCGCAACACGGTCGGCGTGGGCGTCAACCGGCCGGGGTGCTTCGCCGAGTACCTCGTGATCCCGGCGTTCAACGCCTTCAAGCTGCCGGAGTCGATCACGGACGACGTGGCATCCATCCTCGACCCGTTCGGCAACGCGACCCACACCGCGCTGTCGTTCAGCCTGGTCGGCGAGGACGTGCTGATCACCGGTGCGGGGCCGATCGGCATCATGGCGGTCGCGATTGCGCGGCACGTGGGGGCCCGGCACGTCGTGATCACCGACGTCAACGACTACCGGCTCGACCTCGCGCGCAAGCTGGGCGCGACGCGGGCAATCAACGTCTCGCACCAGTCGCTCGACGACACGATGAAGAACCTCGGCATGGTCGAGGGTTTCGACGTCGGGCTCGAGATGTCCGGCAACCCGAGCGCCTTTCGCGACCTGCTGCGCACGATGCACCACGGCGGCAACGTCGCGCTGCTCGGCATTCCGCCCGACAACACCGCGATCGACTGGAATCAGGTGATTTTCAAGGGCCTCGTGCTCAAGGGCATCTACGGCCGCGAGATGTTCGAGACCTGGTACAAGATGGCCGCGATGCTGCAGAGCGGACTCGATATCACGCCGATCATCACGCACCGCATGCCGGTCGCGGAATTTCGTGAGGGTTTCGAGGTCATGCGCAGCGGCCAGTCGGGGAAGGTCATCCTGGATTGGGCGGCGTGAGGAAAGCGGCCGGTGGCCAGTGGCCAGTGGCTAGTGGCTAGTTAAGAATCGTAAAGCGCCTAATTCAGACCGGCCACCAGCCACTTGGCTGAAAACTGCACCTGATGTACGGAGGTAACTTGCATGGCGATACGCAAAGCCGAGGCCGAATGGACCGGGAGCCTGCGCGAAGGCAAGGGTGAGCTCGCGCTCGAAAGTGGCGCGTTCCGCGGCCCGTACACGTTCAAGTCCCGATTCGAGGACGGCAAGGAGACGAATCCCGAGGAACTGATCGCCGCGGCACACGCGGGCTGCTTCACGATGGCGCTGACCGCGCTGCTCGCACGCCAGCAACTGGCGCCGACGAAGATCCACACGACCGCTGCCGTGCACATCGAGCAGTCGGCCGGGGGCTTCTCGATCCCGCGGATCGACCTGCGCACGCGGGCGAGCATTCCGGGCCTCGACGCGGCCAAGTTCGCGGCGCTGGCCGCGGATGCCAAGCAGAATTGCCCTGTCTCGAAAGCACTGTCGGGCGTGCAGATCTCGCTCGACGCCGCGCTGGAGTGAGGCCGCGCCGCCCTGGCGGACCCTAGGTCGAGCCTGGATCAGCGTCGAGCCACCGACGCACCAGGCTCGCCTTGCAGACCTCGAATACGAGGTACGCCATCAGGGCGAGGTATCCGGTCACCAGCAGCTCCGCCAGCTGCCACGCGCCACCGTCCCGCACGGCTTGCCACCCGTGATCGGCCAGCAGGTTCAGGTTCGCCTGCAGCAACATGAACAGGCTCAGCGTGCCGACGCCGAACACGAAAAACGCCACACCGAGCACCAGGAACGTCGCCCACTGTCGCCCGAGCACGACCCGGCTGAACCAGTCCTTCATTGGCCCTCCCCGTCTTGCCTGGTGTGACCTCGAAAAGTGTACGCGCGGAACGCCCGCAGACGCCGGGGCTCGTGACACGGCCCATCAGTGGTCGTTCCTGAACTCCTCCGTCTGGGCCAGGCACGAGCACCGCTTCGTGCCGTAGCCGTTCACGACCCTGCAGCTGGCTGTCAGGCCGCCAGGGCGACCCGGGCCCGCGTCTGCGGCTGCTTCAACAGTTGGGCTTTCCGTGCCGCCATCTTCTCGCCAAGCGCAACCAGGTCCATCCCGGCCTGCCGGGCCTTGGCGAACATGCCGCCCGGTTGTTCCTCCTCCTTGACGTGATGCTTGATCATCTCGGAGAGGACCTTGACCTTGGCATCGTAGTAGTCATCGTCGGG
>JAJTCR010000165.1 GCA_021325695.1 Steroidobacteraceae bacterium
GTGAGCGCAGCGCCAGCCGCCTGCTGCACCTCGACGGGCGGACCGGCGCGATCGTCGACCGGCAGTTTCGCGACCTGCCACGCCTGCTGTGCGCCGGCGACCTGCTCGTCTTCAACGACACGCGCGTCGTGCCGGCACGATTGTTCGGCCACAAGCGCGACAGCGGCGGCAAGGTCGAAGTCATGCTCGAGCGCCTGCTCGGTGGTCGACGCGCCATCGTGCAGTTGCGCGCGAGCAAGCCCGTGCGACCCGGCGCGGTGATCGAGTTCGCCGGGGGCCGCTCGCTCGCCGTCGAGGATCGCGCCGAGGAGTTCTGGCACGTCACGTTCGACCTCGAGGCACACGAGGTGTTCGAGCGACACGGCGAGATGCCGCTGCCCCCCTACGTCAAGCGAGCCGCGGAGCCCGCCGACCGCGAGCGTTACCAGACCGTCTATCGTCGAGTTCGCCCGGGTCACGTTGCACGTCGGTGCGGGCACGTTCCAGCCCGTGCGCGTCGACGACCTGGCCGAGCACCGCATGCACGCGGAGATCTTCGAGGTACCGCCGGCGACCGTCGACGCGATCGCGTCGACGCGGGCGCGGCGCGGGCGCGTGGTCGCGGTCGGCACGACGTCCGTGCGTGCGCTCGAGAGCGCCGCCGAGGCGGGCGACCTGCGCGCCACCACGGGCGAGACCCGCCTCTTCATCACGCCCGGGCGCAAGTTTCGCGTCGTCGACCGGCTGATCACCAACTTCCACCTGCCCGAATCGACGCTGCTGATGCTCGTGAGCGCGTTCGCCACCCGCGAGCACGTGTTGCGTGCCTACGCGCATGCGGTCGAGCGCGCCTACAGGTTCTTCAGCTACGGCGACGCGATGCTCGTCGAACCCGAGCCGGGGGCGCTCGCGCCGAGGGGCGGCGGCGCGTGAGGTTCGAACTGCTGGGCACCGGCGGCGCGGCGCGGCGGGGGCGCCTCCACCTGACGCACGGTCCGGTCGAAACCCCGGTGTTCATGCCGGTCGGCACCTACGGCACGGTCAAGGCCATGACGCCGGAGGAACTTACCGGCCTCGGCGCGCAGATCGTGCTCGGCAACACCTTCCACCTGATGCTGCGTCCCGGCCCCGACGTGATCCGCGGCCACGGCGGCCTGCACGGCTTCATGCACTGGTCCGGGCCGATCCTGACCGATTCGGGCGGTTTCCAGGTCTTCAGCCTGGCCGAGTTGCGCAAGATGTCCGAGGCCGGCGTCACGTTCCGCTCGCCGGTGAACGGCGACGCCGTGTTCCTGAGCCCCGAGATCTCGGTGGACGTGCAGACGGCCCTGGGCTCCGACGTCGTGATGGCCTTCGACGAGTGCCCGCCGTATCCGGCGACCGAGACCCAGGCGCGCGCGTCGATGGAGCTCTCGATGCGCTGGGCACGGCGGAGCCGCGACGCGTTCGACGCGCTCGGCAACCGCAATGCATTGTTCGGGATCGTGCAGGGCGGGACCCACCTGCACCTGCGACAGGAATCGATCGCGAAGCTGACCGACATCGGCTTCGACGGCTACGCCGTCGGCGGCCTTGCGGTCGGGGAGCCCGCGGACGAGCGCAACGACGTACTCGAGGCGCTCGAATCACGGCTGCCGGCGACACACCCGCGCTACCTCATGGGCGTCGGCACGCCGACCGACATCGTGCAGGCGGTGGCGCGTGGCATGGACATGTTCGATTGCGTGATGCCGACCCGCAACGCCCGCAACGGCCACCTGTTCACCACGCAGGGCGTCGTGAAGGTGCGCAACGCCGGCCACCAGGCCGACACGTCTCCGCTGGACCCGAACTGCGACTGCTACACCTGCCGCAACTATTCGCGCGCCTACCTGCGTCACCTCGACCGCTGCAACGAAATCCTCGGCGCCCGCCTCAATACCATCCACAACCTGCATTACTACCTGACCCTGATGGCCAGGATCCGCGCGGCGCTCGAGTCCGGGCAGTTCGTCGAGTTCCGCCGGCAGTTCCTGGCAGGTCCGGAGGGCCAACCGGCCTCCAGCATCGCCCCCGACCACTGAACGCTCGGGTATAATCGGCGGCCTTTTGCGGGCCCCCGGATCGCGGGGCCGACTACGGGAGTTTCCTGATGGACTGGTTGATCGCGAGCGCCCACGCCCAGGCGGCCGGTGGCGCGCAGCCCAATGCGTTGCTGCAGATGCTGCCGCTGCTGCTGATATTCGTCGTCTTCTATTTCCTGCTGATCCGGCCCCAGGCCAAGCGGGCGAAGGAACACAAGGCCATGGTCGCCGCCCTCGCGGTGGGTGACGAAGTCGTCACCTCGGGCGGCATCCTCGGCAAGGTGACCGAGACCGGCGAGCAGTTCCTGACGGTCGAGATCGCGAACGGCGTGCAGGTGAAGGTGCAGCGCCACACGGTCGCGAGCGTCCTGCCGAAGGGTACGCTGAAGAGCGCCTGAGCCAGCCTGGGTTTCCTGGAGTCCGTTCGATGCATAACTATCCGGCCTGGCGCATCTGGCTGGTCTTCGTGGCTCTCGTGCTCGGGCTCCTGCTGGCGCTGCCCAACTTTTTCGGCGACGCACCTGCATTGCAGCTGTCGCGCAACGACCGCACGGCCGTCGGCGAGGCCGGGCAGCAGCAGGCGCTTGCCACGCTGCAGTCGAAGAACGTCCCGGTCGAGAGCTCCTACCTCGAAGAGGATCGCCTGGTCCTGCGCTTTCACGACGTCGACGCCCAGCTCAAGGCCCGCGACGCCGTCCAGGAGGCGCTCGGGCGCGAGTACCTGCCGGCACTGTCGCACGTGCCGCGCACCCCCGCGTGGATGCGCGCGCTCAGCCTGCAGCCCATGAGCCTCGGGCTCGACCTGCGCGGCGGCGTGTACTTCCTGTACGAAGTCGACGTCAAGGGGGCGGTCACGCAGCTGCTCGCGGGCATGGAACGCGATTACAGGCAGCTGCTCCGCAACGAGCGGATTCCGTTCACGGGCATCGCCCACGACAACGTCGACACGGTGCGGATCACGCTGCGCGACGGCGACGAGGTCGATCGTGTCGCGGCGCTGCTGCGCCGGCAGGACGTCAACAGCCAGATCGACGTGAACAGCCTCGGCGAAGGCGGCTCGGTCACGGTCAAGCTGGCGCCGGCCCAGATCTCGCAGCGCCAGGATTTCGCGATCCAGCAGAACATCACGACGCTGCGCAACCGCGTCGACGAGTTGGGCGTCACCGAGCCCATCGTCACGCGCCAGGGCAAGGACCGCATCGTCGTGCAGTTGCCCGGCGTGCAGGACCCGAACGAGGCGCTGCGGGTGCTCGGCGCCACCGCGACGCTCGAGTTCCGCCTGGTGGACGACCAGAACGATCCGCTGCTCGCCGACCAGAACAAGCGCGCCCCGCTCGGCACCCGGCTCTACCACGACCGCTCCGGCCGCCCGGTGCTGCTCAAGCGCGAAGTGATCGCCTCGGGTGAGCAGCTCACCGACGCGAGCTCCGGCTTCAACCAGGGCGAGCCGGCGGTGTACGTCACGCTCGATGCGCGCGGCGCCGCACAGATGCTCGATGCGACGCGCGAGAACCTCGGCAAGCCGATGGCGGTGGTGTTCATCGAGAAGAAGCGCGTCGCGGAAGGCCAGCCGTGCAACGGCACGCGCGTCGCCACCGAGTGCACGACCGAAGAAGTCATCAGCGTCGCGACGATCCGTGGCGTCTTCATCAGCAACTTCCAGATCACCGGCGTCATGGCGAACGAGGCGCGCGAACTGGCGCTGCTGCTGCGCGCCGGCTCGCTCGCAGCGCCGCTCTACATCGTCGAGCAGCGGACGATCGGCCCGAGCCTCGGCCAGGACAACGTCGAGCGCGGGTTCAAGGCGCTCGTGATCGGCCTGATCGGCATGTTCATTTTCCTCGTGCTCTATTACCGCGCGTTTGGCCTGGTCGCGTGCGTCGTGCTGCTCTCGAACATGGTGCTGCTCGTGGCGCTCATGTCGCTGCTGCAGGCGGCGCTGTCGCTGCCCGGCATCGCGGGCATCGTGCTGACGATCGGCATGGCGGCCGACGCGAACGTGCTGATCTTCGAGCGCATCCGCGAGGAACTGCGCAACGGCAACAGCCCACACGCGGCGATCAACGCCGGCTTCGAGAAGGCGTTCTCCGCGATCGCCGACTCCAACGTGACGACGCTGATCGCGGGGATCGTGCTGTTCACGTTCGGCACCGGTCCGGTGCGCGGATTCGCCGTCACGCTCTGCCTCGGCATCCTCACGTCGTTGTTCACCGCGATCCTCGGCAGCCGCGCCTACATCCAGCTGATCTGGGGCCGCCAGCGCAGGCTGGCGTCGCTCCCGATCTGAGGCCTGTCCGACATGGAATTTTTCAAGAAGAAGACCAGCATCAGGTTCATGGCGCCGCGCAAGCGGTGGTACGCCATTTCCGGCGCGCTGGTGCTCGCCTCGATCCTGCTGCTCGTCTTCCGCGGCCTGAACCTCGGCATCGACTTCACGGGCGGCGTGGTGTTCGAGGTGTCGTTCCCGGAGGCGGCCGACCTCGACCAGGTCCGCGGCGCGCTTGCGGCGCAGGGCTACGGCGAGGCGGTCGTGCAGAGCTTCGGCACCTCGCGCGACGTGCTGGTGCGCCTGCTGCCGGAGGCCGGCAAGGACGTCAATGCGGTCGGCCAGGACGTGCTCCAGGCGCTTCGCGACTACGACGCGCGCGCGGAACTGCGTCGCACCGAGGTGGTCGGCGCGCAGGTCGGCAAGGAACTGGCCGAGCAGGGCGCGCTCGCGGCGCTGTTCGCGTTCCTGTTGATCATGATTTACGTCGGCTTCCGCTTCCAGTGGAAGCTCGGCGTGGGCTCGATCGTGGCCGCACTGCACGACCCGATCATCATCCTCGGCATCTTCGCGGCCACGCAGTGGACCTTCGACCTGCCGACGCTCGCGTCGATCCTCGCGGTCGTCGGCTACTCGCTGAACGACACCGTGGTGGTGTTCGACCGCATCCGCGAACGGTTCGTCCTCACGCGCAAGGGCACGCCCGCCGAGATCATCGACCTCGCGATCAACGAGACGCTGTCACGCACGTTGATGACCAGCGTGA
>JAJTCR010000166.1 GCA_021325695.1 Steroidobacteraceae bacterium
GGGACACTCCGCATTTCGGGGAAATGGGGACACTCCGAATTTCCTGTTTCGGAAATCCGGAGTGTCCCCATTTTCCGTCCCTATTTGGCGCGCGGCCGGAACACCCACATGCGCAGCGGCTGCTTCATGCGCCCCGCCTGCTCGGCGGCGTCACGCTCCCAGCCCCAGAAGTAGTCGGCGCGGACCGGGCCGACGATCGCGCTGCCGGTGTCCTGCGCGAACACGAGCCGACGCAAGGGAGCGTCCGAGAGCGGCTGCGTCGTGTCGATCCACGCCGCCGTGCCGTACGGCACGTTGCGCGGATCGACGGCGATGGAGCGGCCGGGCGTCAACGGCACGCCTTGCGCGCCGCGCGGGCCGATCGACGGATCGGCCAGCGCTTCCTCGCGGAAGAACACGTAACGCGGGTTGGCCCAGAGCAGCTCCTGCAGGCGCGCCGGGTTGCGACGCGTCCAGTCCCGGATTGCGGGCCACGACGCCTGGCCCGGCGGCAGTTCACCGTGGTCGATCAGCCAGCGACCGACCGACCGATAGGGCTGGTCGTTGTGACCGGCATAGGCGAGTCGCACGACGCGCACGCGCCCGTCGGGCTCCGTCACGCGCAGCCGGCCGGAGCCCTGGATCTGCAGCGCGAGCGCTTCGAGCGGCTCAGCCAGGTAGACGATCGCGCGGCCGCGCAGTGCCGTCTGCGCCGCCGGCAGCGTGTCGATCTGCTGCCGCGTCCAATACGGCTTGCGCGTCGCGAGGTCCGGCGGCACCGCGTACAGCGGCACGCGGTACGCACCGCCGGGCGTGCGCCGCGCCTCGAACGACGGCTCGTAGTAACCGGTGATCAGTCCCTGCGCACCGCCCTGCTTCGATTCGAGCCGGTACGGTTGCAGGTGCTGCACGAACCACGCTCGTGCCTGCGCCTCGCTGCGTGGCGGAGCCACGCTTCGCGCCGTCGAGCACACGCGAGTCCACTCGGGCGCCGGGCGCTCGCAACTGCGCAGCAGCGCAGGCCACGCGTCGTGGACCGCATCGTCATGCCAGCCTGGCAGGTCGTCCCACCGTGCCGCGACCCAACGCGACTCGCCGCGCGTGACGGTGTCGGGGGCGGGCCGGAACGGGGCACAGGCCGCGACCACGAGCGCAAACGCGATGAGGCTGCACCGGGACGCGACCCGGGCGACGTGCGTTCTCGATGCTGGTCGGCGGATCGGGTCGGCGTTCTTTCGTTGCAACACGGGACGGCGGTTACGCTGTTGCGCGGGTGGCGCATTCTAGCCGCCGCTCGGGCAGACTGACGCGCGTCGACGCTCCCAACGCACGTGCATCCCATGTTTCGTCCCTCCTGCGCGGTCGAGTGGCTGTTCTGCCTCGTCCTGCTGCTGTTGCCGCTATACGCACCGGCGCAGCAACCATCGGTGCTGCTCCCGGTCGACGAAGCCGCGCTACGCCCGGCGTTCTTCGCGTTCCGTGCGCGCCTGCAGCAGGCGATCGCCCGTCGGGACGCCCGGACAATTCTCGACGCGGTGGATCCGGACGTGCGCACGTCGTTCGGCGACGGCGGCGGGCTCGACGACTTCCACCGGCAATGGCGGCCCGACACGCCGGACTCGCCGCTCTGGTCCACGCTCGGCACCGTGCTCGCGCTCGGCGGCAGCTTCGCGGACGACGGGTCGTTTCGCGCGCCCTACGTGTTCAGCCGCTGGCCCGACGACATGGACGCGTTCGAGCACATGGCCGTCGTGGCTGAGTCGGTGCGGGTGCGCGAGCGCCCCGGACTCGACGCGCCGGTCGTCGGCAGCGTGAGCTTCGGCATCGTCCGCGTCGAGGCGCCCGAAGATCGGGAGGCCCCCTGGCGCGCGGTCCGCCTGGCGGACGGCCGACGCGGTTTCATGGCGACGCAGTACCTGCGCAGCCCCGTCGACTACCGGGCCATCTTCAGCGAGACGGCGGGCGGCTGGCGCCTCACCGCGTTCATCGCCGGCGACTGAAGGGCGCGGTCACGACGGCGCGCGCTTGACCGCCGCGCAAGCGCCCGGTCATCCTCGCCGAACCAGTCTCCGGCGCGCCGGGTCATGTCCGATCTGATCGCACAACTGGCCGAGCATCCGGCCAGCGAAGTCGTTCGCAAGTCGGGCCTTGCGGATTTCCTGTCGCGTCACCCGCGCGCGCTGCTGTTCTTCACGGGCGACGTGACCCAGAACCCGGAAGGTCGCGACGTCGCGATCGTCGTGCGGGAACTCCTGAAGCAATACGCCGGCCGGCTCGCGCTGGGACTCGTCGACCGCCGCGACGAGACGTCCGTGATGGCGAAGACCGGCGTCGTCGTGCTGCCGGCCGTTGCGTTCGTCGCGAACGGCCGTACCGTGGACGTCGTCGCCCGCATGCGCGACTGGGTCGCGTACGCGCAGGCCGCCGAGCGTCTGTTCGCCGACGGCACGAACGGTTCGACGTGAACGAGCCCGTGGAGCCTGCGGGCACCGATGCCGAGCCCGTCCGGCGGCTGGTCGATTATTACGAGCGGGCCGCGCGCCGGATGCAGGGAATGCCGGTCTGCAATCCGAATCTGGTGGTCGAAGGCGTGGGGATTCGCGAGTTCGACGGGCGACGTATCGGCGTGATCGTGACGCCGTGGTTCATGAACCTGACGGTCCTGCCGTCGCCCGCCGACCTGGCGACGTGGCGCGAAGGGGCGGTCGCGCAGATCGCATTTCCGTCCGGGGTGTACGACTTCGTCGTCAGCGAGGCCGGCGACAACGGCCTGATCGCGACGTGCTCGCTGTTCTCGCTGATGCACGAGTTCGCCGACCAGGATTCCGCGCGTGCCGCCGCGCGTGCCGCGATCGACGCACTGTTCGAGCCCGCGGCGCCGCAGCGGCCGTCGTCGGCCAAAGCCGCGACGGTCCTGTCGCGCCGCAAGTTCCTGGGTGGCTGAGTCGTACCTGACGGTGCTTGCCGTCAGGCGAATGCAATCAGGCGATCGAGCTGTCGCACGTGCTCTTCCTCGCGCGACAGGTTCCACGCGCACACGTCGAGGATCTCGGGTGTCGTCACTGCCGTGGCTTCCTGCAACGCCGCCCGATAGTCCTTGACGCCGCTTTCCTCGCCTTCCCGGAGGGCTCTCAGTGCCGCCTTGTCGCCCAGCAGGCTCGCCGCGCCCAGCACGGTGTTCGCCCAGGTCCCCCAGGTGCCCGCGCCGTTGACCGCAGTGCCGCCCATCCGCTGCACCAGGTCGCGCAAGCGTGCGGCGGCTTCTTCGTGGTCGTGCAGCATGTCCGTCAGTTTCTGGAACCGAGCGTCCTGTCCGTGCGACTTGCGGTTCCTCTCGATGGCGTGCCGGTAGGTCTCGATGGCCGCCAGCTCGTCTCGAAGCAGCTCGTTGAGGTCGCCGACGATGTCGTTCGTGCTAGCCATGGCGCGCCCCTCCTGCCGGTCGCCACCTCGGATGGCCTAGCTTCGCGCGTCGCCGCTCGACGGCAACCACCCATCGACCGGCGCTCCTGTCAGGGTCGGCTGACACCCAGCGGTCCGTTCGACAGACCTCCGGCTCGCATCGGTTGCGGCACGGACCACGCGACGCTCATGGCGCGCCCAGGAAATCCTTCTTGCCGAGTTCCACGCCGCAGTGACGCAGGATCGCGTACGCGGTCGTGCTGTGGAAATAGACGTTCGGCAGCACGAACTCGAGCAGGTACGGCAGCCCCTGCAAGGTCATCTCGCCCGTGCGCATCTTGAGCGTGACCGACTTGCCTTCGGAGCCGTCGATCTGCGTGGGCTGGAAGCCTTCGATGAAGGCGACCGTGCGCTCGAGGCGGTCGAGCAGTTGCGCGAACGTCGTCTCGTTGTCCTCGTACACGGGCACATCGACGCCGGCGAGCCGCGCGACGCAGCCCTTGGCCGTGTCGGTCGCGATCTGCACCTGGCGGGTCAATGCGAACATGTCGGGCGCGAGTCGATAACCCAGCAGCACGGTCGGGTCGACGTTGCGCGCGCTGGCGTGCGCCTCGCCCTTGCGCAGGACGGCCGCGAGGTTGCGCAAAGCGCGCGCGAGCACGGGCACCGAGGCACGGTACATCGAAATCTGCATGCGGTTCTCCGGCGAAAATGCGCAGTCTAGCGGAGCACGGCGGGCGCGGGTCACCCGGTCGTCAGTTCGCCGCGAATGCAGCGCAGGTACAACCGCTCGAAACCTTGCTCGGACATCGGCAGCGGATTGCCGCCCGTCGAGGGATCGGCAAACGCCTGCGGCGCGAAGGACTTCGCGTGCGTTTCATCCAGGCCGAGGCCCGCCAGCGTCTCGGGAATGCCGATCGTGCGGCGCAGCTCGAGCACCCACTGCAGCACTCCGGCGAACGAATGCTCGGCCAGACCGAGCCACGCCGCGAGCCGCGCCGTCTTCTGCTCGAGCGCCTCGCGATTCCAGTCCAGCACGTACGGCATCACGACGGCGTTGGTGAGCCCGTGGTGCGTGTTCAGGTTGGCCGAACACGGGTGGCTGAGACTGTGCATCGCCCCGAGCCCCTTCTGGAACGCGGTGGCGCCCATCGACGACGCGACCAGCATGTGGGACCGCGCGTCGAGGTCGGCGCCGTTCGCGACCGCACGCGGCAGGTACTCCCGGATGAGCCGCATCCCCTCGACCGCGATGCCCTCGGCCATCGGGTGATAGCCCGGTGCGCAATAGGCTTCGAGGTTGTGCGACAGCGCATCCATGCCCACGGCGGCCGTGACGTGCGGCGGCAACCCGACGGTCAGCTCCGGATCTTCGAGCACGAGCACGGGCAGCATCTTCGGGTGGAAAATGAT
>JAJTCR010000167.1 GCA_021325695.1 Steroidobacteraceae bacterium
CTCGCGTCCGAACCGCGACTGGAAGCCGATCGACCACTCGGTTTCGGCCAGTCCCAGGCGCGTCGCGACCGCGCGCGCGGTGCCGTGGCAGAAGCAGTGATACGGATCGCCCGCGAGGAAGTAGCGGCGAGGTATCGAGTGGAACGAGAACAGCAGGTGCTTGCGGCCGTGGCTGCGCCAGTGTTCCGCGATGCTTTCCGCGACCGCGGAGACGTAGCGCTCGTTCTGCCAGTACTGGTTCACGAACCGCAGCTCGGGGATCCACCGCCAGCGGCCGAGCGCGCGCGTGACCAGCTCGAAAATGCTGCCTGTCGTCGTCGAAGAGTATTGCGGATACAGCGGCAGCACGAGCAGGCGCTGCACGTTCTGCCGGCGCAGGCGCTCGAGTGTGCCGGCGAGCGAGGGCTCGCCGTAGCTCATGCCGAGTTCGACCGCAACGGCGTCGCCGAACCGCGCCTGCAGCCGTCGCGCGAGCCCGTCCGTCAGCGCCCGTGATTCGAGCAGCAGCGGCGAACCTGCAGGCGTCCAGATCTTGCGGTAGGCGTGCGCACTGCGTTTCGGGCGGATCCGCAGGATCACGCCGTGCAGGATCAGCCACCAGAGTGCGCGATTCATCTCGATGACCCGCGGGTCGCGCAGAAACTCCGCCAGGTACTTGCGCACCGATCGTGGCGAAGGATCGGCCGGTGTGCCGAGGTTCACGAGGACCACGCCGACGCGGGCGGGCGAGCCGTGGGTGTAGTCCGGTGTGCCGAGGTACTGGGTCATCGTCGTCAGGCGTGGGTCGAACGCAGTCGAAGCGGAAACGATAGCACGCGCCACGATGCGCTCGCCGCCGCCCTGCAGTGGCCGCGCAGTGGGCCGCCCGGGTGCCGAGTCACCGTTCCATGCTGGGCGACAGTCGCAGCACCGCGAGGTGGAACAGGGCGGCGCCCGCGACGAACGCCAGCATCGGGAACGCGCTGTCGCCTCCGACCACGCCCATCGCCTGCACGCAGACCGCCGATGCGAGCTGGTTGAGGAAGCCGAGCGTGCTCGCGCCGACACCCGTGGCGTGCGGCGGCGCGAGGTTCACGGCGATCGCGGTCAGGTGGGGCATGAACAGTCCCTGGCCGAAATAAAGCACGCTCATCGGCGCGAAAATCCACAGCGGCTGCCGCAAGCCGAGCGCGAAGAACAGCAGGGCCGTGGCCGCGGCGAGCAATTGCAGCCCGACGCCGAACCGGATCAGCCGTTGCTGGCCGAATCCTGCCCAACGACCCAGCGCCCAGTTGCCGAGCACGTAGCCGACGGCGATGAACGGGTAGTAGAGGCCGTACTCCGTCGCGGGACGGCCGAGCGCGGTCACCATCACGTAGGGCGCGAGTGAAATGAACACGACGAACATCGCGTAGGCCGAGGACGACTGCAGTACGCAACTGAGGTAGAGCGGCTTGCCGAGCAGCTCGCGCGCAACGCGCACCATCTCGCGCACGTCCGGAGGCGTCACCGCCGCTGGTCGAGTCTCCGGCAGGTACTTCCACGCGAGCCAGCCCACCGCGGCGCACGTCGCGATCAGCGCGCCGAACACCGATCGCCAGCCGAGCCACGACGTCAGGAAGCCGCCGACGATCGGCGCGGCAGCGCTGGCGAACACGGCCACGACGGCCAGCTGGGCAAGCGCGCGCGCCATGCGCTCCGAAAAGAGGTCGCTCACGATCGTGCGCGAGACCGTGATGGCCGTCGCGGTGCCGAACGCGAGTACGGCGCGACCGAAGATCAGTGCGCCGAGGCTGCCCGCGAAGGCACAGACGAGCGAACCCGCCGCCGTCAGGCCGATGCCCGCGAACAGTGCCCGACGCCGGCCGTAGCGGTCCGCGTACGGGCCCCAGAACAGCATGCCGACCGCGAACGTGAGCAGGGCGACCGAAAACGTCGCCTGCACCTCGCCCACGGTCGCGCCGAAATGGTCGCGGACCGCGGGCAGCGCCGGGATGTAGATGTTCGTCGCGACCGAGCCGATCGTGACGATGAACGACAGCAGCAGGATGAGCGCGCGTTCGCTCAACGGAGCGGTCGCGCCGGTGCGGGCGTGGATCAGAGGTCCCCAATGCCGCCGATGCAGAGGTACTTGAGCTCCGTGTAGTCGAGGATGCCGTACTTCGAGCCTTCGCGTCCGACGCCCGATTCCTTGACGCCACCGAAGGGCGCGACCTCGGTCGAGATGAGCCCGGTGTTGAGGCCGACGATGCCGTACTCGAGTCTTTCCGCGACGCGCAGCGCGCGGGCGAGGTCCTTCGTGTAGAAATAAGATGCGAGGCCGAACTCCGTGTCGTTCGCCATGCGGAGCGCTTCGGCCTCGTCCTTGAACGAGAACACCGGCGCGACGGGCCCGAACGTCTCTTCCCGCGCGAGCAGCATGTCGGGCTTGACGCGGGTCAGGACCGTCGGTTCGAAGAAGGTCCCGCCGAGTGCGTGACGCTTGCCGCCGAGTGCGACCTGGCCACCTTTGGCGAGCGCATCGGCGATGTGCTCCTCGACCTTCGCGACCGCCTTGTCGTCGATCAATGGACCCTGCTCCGTCGCGCCCTGGAGGCCGTCACCGACCCGCAGCTTGCGCACGGCGTCGACCAGCTTCGCGACGAAGGCTTCATAAACGCCTTCCTGGACCAGCAGCCGATTGGCGCAGACGCACGTCTGGCCGGTGTTGCGATACTTGCTCGCGATCGCACCCTGCACCGCGAGGTCCAGGTCGGCGTCGTCGAACACGATGAAGGGCGCGTTGCCGCCGAGTTCGAGCGAGAGCTTCTTGAGCGTGCCGGCGCACTGCGCCATGAGCTTCTTGCCGACGTCGGTCGAGCCGGTGAACGTGAGCTTGCGCACGATCGGGTTCGACGTCATCTCACCGCCGAGCACGGAAGCCGGGCCGGTGACGACGTTGAAGACGCCGGGAGGAATCCCGGCGCGATGCGCGAGCTCGGCCATGGCGAGTGCCGAGTAGGGTGTCTGCATCGCCGGCTTGCACACAAAAGTGCACCCGGCCGCGAGTGCCGGGCCGGACTTGCGCGTGATCATGGCCGCGGGGAAGTTCCACGGCGTGATCGCCGCGACCACGCCGACGGGCTGGCGCAGCACGAAGATGCGCTTGTCCGGTTGATGGCCCGGGATCACGTCGCCGTACACGCGCTTGCCTTCCTCGGCGAACCATTCGATGAACGAGGCTGCATACAGCACCTCGCCACGAGCCTCGGCCAGCGGTTTGCCCTGCTCGGCCGTCATCAACACTGCAAGGTCGTCGGCGTTCGCGAGCATCAGGTCGTGCCAGCGCCGCAGCAGCGCCGCGCGGTCCTTCGCCGTGCGTGCAGCCCAGGCGGGAAACGCCGCGTTCGCCGCCTCGATCGCGGCACGCGTCTCGGTCTGGCCGAACTTCGGTACCGTCCCGAGCACGTCCCGCGTCGCCGGGTTGAGGACCTTGACCGTCTCGCCGCTCGCCGCGTCCGACCACGCGCCGTTTACGTAGCATTGCTGGCGCCACAGCGAGGCATCTTTGAGGTTCAGCGACATGTGAGTTACCTGATCGAGTGCGAACGAATCTGCATGTGTGCGGGCTCCGTTGACCGCCGCCGCGTAGCAACCGGCGGAACGAAGGTCGTCGACCGGCTAACCGATGTGGCTCGCGAAGAACGCGAGCGTCCGCTCGAGCGCGAGGTGCGCGGCGGCCGCGTCGAAGCTGGCGCGGTCGGCGCAGTTGAAGCCGTGCCCGGCCTCGTAGACGTGATACTCGCCCTGCGGGAACGCCGCGCGGATCTTGTCGACGTCCGCGAGCGGAATGTGGGTGTCGTGCCTGCCGAAGTGAAACAGCATCGGACAGCGTGGTGTCGGCTCGAGCACCTGGGTGATGCCGCCGCCGTAGTAGACGACGGCCGCCGCGACGTTGGTGCGGCTGCCCGCCATGTACACGACGCGACCGCCCCAGCAATAACCCACCATGCCGACGGCACCGGCGTGCGCCACGGCATCGATCGCGGCATTCAGGTCGGCCATCAGGGCGCGCGTGTCGGCCTTCGTCGCGTACTCGAAACCGACCTTGACCCCGTGGTCGTCGTAGGCAAGGTTCACGCCGCGGTGCTGCCGGTCGAACAGCGCCGGCGCGATCGCGAGATAACCCTCGGCGGCGAACCGCTCGGCGACGCGCTCGATGTGACCGGTGACACCGAAGATCTCCTGCACCACCACGACGGCACCGCGCGCCGGGCCTGACCCGCCGGGCTTGGCGACGTAGGCCTGGAAGGTGTGGCCGTCCGCGGCCCTCAACTGCAGGTGACTCATGAAATCACGCTCCGTGCCGCACCGGGCAGGCCGTGCACTGGACAGGGGAGGCCGCAAGGATAGCAGGTGGACTTCGACCGGGGGGTGAGGTCACGGCGCGAGTGGCGTACGCTGGCGGCTTACATTCGGCCGCAAACGGCAGGACGGCAGGAATAATGCTCGTCGGTCACGCTACGCGTCGCGTCGCCATCGTCGGCAGCGCCCGGATTCCCTTCGCGCGCTCGATGGGCGCCTACGCCGAGTCGAGCAATCAGGACATGCTGACGGCGACGCTGCAGGCGCTGGTCGACCGGTACGGTCTCGGCGGCGTGCGGATCGACGACGTCGGTGCCGGTGCGGTCCTGAAGCATCCGCGCGACTTCAACCTGACACGCGAGGCGGTGCTCGGCACCACGCTCGACCCTCACACGCCAGCGTTCGACCTGCAGCGGGCCTGCGGGACCAGTCTCGAAACGGCGATCGCACTCGGCCTCAAGATCAC
>JAJTCR010000168.1 GCA_021325695.1 Steroidobacteraceae bacterium
TCCGGTGCTGCACGTGACGCGGGATGGCCGTGGCCGGGCGCTGCGGCTCGAGGACCAGCCCGGCAAGGGTTCGGTGGCGGAATCGTGGCAGCACGTCGCCGTGCCGCGCATCGGCGACGAGGCGCGCATAGAGGCGTTGCGGCGCCGCATCCTCGGCACGCTCGAGGACGTTCGACTCGCAGTGCAGGACTGGCCGGCGATGCGCGACCGTGCCGCCGGGCTCGCGCGCGAAATCAACGCGGGCGTGCCCGGCGTGCGCAGGCAGGAAGAGGTCGAGGCCTGCGAGTTCCTCGAGTGGCTCGCCGACAACCATTTCACGTTCCTCGGCTATCGCGAGTACGAACTCGAGCGAGGGCGTTCGGTCGATCGGCTCGTGCCCGTGCCTCGCTCGGGACTCGGCTTGCTGCGCTCGGGCAACGGTCGCCCGCGGCCGACGGCCACGGAACTCACCGGCGAGCTCCGGCGCAAGGCGCGCGAGGTCGCGCTGCTGATCGTGACCAAGGCCAACTCGGTCTCGACCGTCCATCGCTCGACCTACCTCGACTACGTCGGCGTCAAGACGTTCGACCGGCGTGGCAACGTCGTCGGCGAACGTCGTTTCATCGGCCTGTTCACCTCGAGCACCTACAGCACGAGCCCGCGCGAGATCCCGCTGCTGCGCCACAAGGTGCAGCGCGTCGTCGACACGTTCGGCATCTCGGCGACGAGTCACGACGGCAAGGCCATCATGCACGTGCTCGAGACCTTCCCGCGCGACGAGCTGTTCCAGGGGAGCGTGGGGGAGCTCGTGCGGACCGTGCGCGGCATCGTCAATCTATACGAGCGGCGCCGGGTCCGCGTCTTCCTGCGTCGGGACCCGTACCACCGTTTCTTCTCGTGTCTGCTCTACGTGCCGCGCGACCGGTACAACACGCAGGTCCGCGAGCGCATCGAGCGCATCCTGATCGAGGAATTCGACGGCGTGGACCTCGAGTCGCAGATCCAGATGTCGGAATCCGCGCTTGCGCGCCTGCACATGCTCGTGCGGACGGACCCCACGCGCGAAGTCTCGGCCGACGTCGAACGGATCGAAGCGCGCATCACCGAAGCCCTGCGCACCTGGGCCGACCAGTTGCGCGAGGAACTCGCGGTGCAACTGCCGGCGTCGGAAGCCGATGCACTGAGCAGACAATTCCTCAACGCCTTCCCGGGCGCGTACCAGGAAGACGTGCGACCGCACGACGCAATCCGCGACCTGCAGGAGCTGGCTGCGCTGCAGGACGTGCCGAACGCGCTCGGCATGGAGCTTCGCCCGGGCGATGTCGCGCGCGGCACGCTGCACCTGCGGCTCTACCGTCGCGGCGAGCCGGTCGCGATGTCGGACATGCTGCCGCTGCTCGAGAATTTCGACCTGCGCATCCTCAACGAGCGTCCGTATCGCGTGGCCGCGGCGAACGGTGCACGACTCTGGATCCAGGACCTCGAGGTCAAGCACGCCGGCGGTCGCACGCTCGACCCGGAGCAGGCGGGCAAGCGCTTCGAGGAGGCATTCTTCGCCGTGCGCAATGGTCACGCCGAAAGCGATGGCTTCAATCGCCTCGTGCTGGCCGCGGGCCTCGACTGGCGCCAGGCGCTCGTGCTGCGCGCGGTCTGCCGCTACCTGCTGCAGACCGGTATCGCGTTCAGCCAGAAATACATGGAAGAGGTGCTCGCGCGGCATCCGGAGATCGCCGCGCGCCTGGTCTGGACCTTCGAGTCGCGGTTCGACCCGGAGCTCAAGCCTTCCGTGCGCGCGTCGCAGGTCGCCGCGTTCGCCGAGGAAGTCGCCGAGGCGCTCGACCAGGTCACGAGTCCCGACGACGACCGCATCCTGCGAGCGTTCCGCGCGGTGATCATGGCGACGTTGCGAACGAACCATTACCAGCGCGGCGGCACGGCCGGGCCCAAGCCGTACCTTTCGTTCAAGCTCGACCCGAAGAAGCTGCCCGACCTGCCCAAGCCGCGACCGATGTTCGAGATCTGGGTCTACTCGCCACGCGTCGAGGGCGTGCACCTGCGCATGGGCAAGGTCGCGCGAGGCGGCCTGCGCTGGTCGGACCGCCGCGAGGATTTCCGCACGGAGATCCTCGGGCTCATGAAAGCGCAGAACGTCAAGAACACGTTGATCGTGCCCGTGGGCGCCAAGGGCGGATTCGTCCCGAAGCAACTGCCCGTCGGAGCCACGCGCGAGGAGGTCCAGCGCGAAGGCACCGAGTGTTACCGGTGGTTCATCCGCGGCCTGCTCGACCTCACCGACAACGTCCGCGGTGACGAGGTGGTGCCGCCCGGGCACACCGTCCGCTACGACCCCGACGACCCCTACCTGGTCGTCGCAGCCGACAAGGGCACCGCCACGTTCTCGGACACGGCCAACGCGCTCGCGGCCGAATACGGCTTCTGGCTCGGCGACGCCTTCGCCTCGGGCGGCTCCGCGGGCTACGACCACAAGAAAATGGGGATCACCGCGAAAGGCGCCTGGGAGTGCGTCCGGCGTCATTTCCGCGAATTGGACGTCGACACGCAGAGCCAGGACTTCACGGTTGCCGGTGTCGGCGACATGGCCGGTGACGTGTTCGGCAACGGCATGCTGCTGTCGAAACACATCCGGCTCGTCGCGGCGTTCAACCACCAGCACGTGTTCATCGACCCCGAGCCCGATGCCGCGCGCACCTACCTGGAGCGCAAGCGCCTGTTCGACCTGCCCCGCTCGGCGTGGACCGACTACGACACGAAGCTGATCTCGAAGGGCGGTGGCGTGTTTCCACGCCATGCCAAGGAGATTGCGCTCTCGACGCAGGCCCGCGCACTGCTCGGCATCGAAACACCCAAGGCGACGCCGGCCGAGATCATCCGCGCGATCCTGAAACTGCCGGTCGACCTGCTGTGGAACGGTGGCATCGGCACCTACGTCAAGGCGTCGTGGGAGGCGAACTCGGCCGTGGGCGACCGCAGCAACGACGCGGTACGCGTCGACGGCCGCGACCTGCGCTGCCGCGTCGTCGGGGAGGGCGGCAATCTCGGTTTCTCGCAGCTCGGCCGCATCGAGTATTCGCTGCGTGGCGGGCGCATCAATACCGATTTCGTCGACAACTCGGGGGGCGTCGACTGCTCCGACCACGAGGTCAACATCAAGATCCTGCTGAAGACGGTGCAGGAGCGCACCGCGCTCACGACGGCGCAGCGCAACCAGCTGCTCGCGCAGATGACCGACGACGTCGCGCGACTGGTGCTGCGCGACAACTATCTGCAAAGCCAGGCGATCAGCCTGATGCAGGCGAAAGCGACCGAGCGCCTGGGCGAGCATGCGCACTTCATCCGCTCGCTGGAGCGCGACGGGATGCTCGACCGTGCCCTCGAGTTCCTGCCCACGGCAGACGACATCGAAGACCGGCGTCGTGCGGGCCAGGGTCTCGTCCGCCCGGAACTCGCGATCATGGTCAGTTACGCCAAGATCGCGCTCAGTACGCAGCTGAGCCAGTCCGACGTGCCCGAGGACCCCTACCTGAGCCAGGAACTGCATCGATACTTTCCGGCCAGGCTCACGAAAAAATATGGCGACCTGCTCGGCAGCCACCGGCTGCGTCGCGAAATCATCGTCACGGCCACCACGAACAGCATCGTCAACCGGATGGGCCCGACGTTCGTCGCCCGCACCCAGCAGGACACCGGCGCCGACGCGGCGACCGTCGCGCGTGCGTACTCGATCGCCCGCGAGGCCTTCGAGGTGCGTGAGCTGTGGTCGGCTGTCGAAGCGCTCGACACGCGGATCGCGTCGGCCGTGCAATACCGGATGCTGCACGACACGGTAGGGCTGATCCGGCAGGCAACGTACTGGCTGATCCAGCGTCACCGCGCCACGCTCGGCATCGAGCAGCAGGTCGCGCGGCTGCGTCCGGGCGTGCGCGAACTCGCGCGTGCCCCGTTGCAGTGGCTGCAGGGGGCCGATCGCGCCGCGTTCGAGTTGCGCGCGAGCGAGCTCGATCAAGCGGGTGTGCCGGCCGACCTGACCCGACGCATCGCCGGATGCGATGCGCTGCACAGCGCACCCGACATCGTCGAACTCGCGGAGTCGCGCAGGATCACGGTGGAGGCGGCCGCGCGCGCCTACTTCGGCATCGGCTCCCACTTCGGCCTGGACTGGCTGCGCAGCCACATCGAGGATCTCGATACGGAAGGCCACTGGCACGCGGTCGCCCGCGGCAGCCTGCGCGAGGCGCTGTTCGAGGTCCATCGCAGCCTCGCGCAGGGTGTGCTCGAAGGTACGCGCGAGAGCGACCCGGCCAAGGCGGTCGAGAAGTGGCTCGAGCGGCACAAGGTCGCCGCCGAGCATGCACGCGCAGTGATCAACGACATCCGCGCGCAGACGAGCGACGTCGATTTCGCTTCGCTGTCGGTCGCGCTCCAGGCCGTCCGCCGCGTCACGATGGCGGAGGCCTGAGCGGCGCCGCGATGCGCACCTGTCGACACCTGCAACGCCCGTGAGGGCGACCGGTTACATCCCGACGCGACCAAGGCACTGTTGCACACATGACACCCGGCAAGCTCCTGCTCCTGCGCCACGGCCAGAGCACCTGGAACCTCGAGAACCTGTTCACGGGCTGGGTCGACATCGACCTGTCCGACCAGGGCCGGCTGGAGGCACAGGACGCCGGACGATTGCTCAAGGCCGAAGGCCTCGCCTTCGACATTGCGTTCACGTCGGTGCTCAAGCGCGCGATCCGCACGCTCTGGATCGCGCTCGACGAGATGGACCTGATGTGGCTGCC
>JAJTCR010000169.1 GCA_021325695.1 Steroidobacteraceae bacterium
GGGGAACACGAAATACGGCGTGCCGATCGTGTCGACCAGCCACTCCGACTCGGGGAGGTTCACCCAGTCCCAGACCGCGCGTGACGGGAACACGAGCCGGTGGTGTGGGCCCCAAGTGTCGTACAGCGACATGTTGTTCGGAAACATCGGGAACAGGCTCGTCTTGTGCAGCGAGGCGAAGTGATAGTTCTCGAAATACGTGTCGAGCGCGTATTTCCAGTTGCACGTGACCACGAGTTCGCGCTCGCAGACCCGGCGCGCCTGCGCGAGGTCGAGTCGCGCGAGTTCGGGCCCGAACGGCCCGAGCCAGTCGTCGAGGTCCATTGCTGCGTGCGGCACCGCGCGGACGAACACCAGGCCGTGACGTTCGGCGGCCGGGCACGGCACCAGCTGCTTGCGGTCGTCGACCGCGCCGCAGAAGTGCTTCTCCTGCGGCAGCACCTTCGCGCGTCCCGAAGCGTCGAACGTCCAGCCGTGGAAGCGGCACGTGAAACCCCGCGCCTTGCCCTGCGGTTCGCGCACGAGTCGCGCGCCGCGGTGGGTGCAGACGTTGAGGAACGCACGCACGTGCCCATCCTGTCCGCGCACCACCACGAGCGGGACGCCGGTCTCGTCGAAGGTGCGGAAGCTGCCCGGGTCCGGCACGTCCGACGACAAGCAGACCACCTGCGGCAGCTCCCGGAACAGGCCCCGGCACTCGAGCTCGAACCGCTGCGCATCGGTGTAGGCCGCGACGTCGTTGAACATGACGCCCGGGGCGAGGTCGGTCGTGCCGTTGCGCGCATGCTCGACCATGCGTCGGCAGAGCCCGAGCCGTACCGCGTACATCTCGTCGACCCGCTCGAGCACGTCGCTGTCCATTTGGTTCACGCGATGTTGAGCCAGACGCTCTTGAGACGCGTGAGCTCCTCGATCGAGGCCGCACCGAGCGAGCGCCCGAACCCGGACTGCTTCACGCCACCATAGGGTACGCCGGGATCGACCCGGAGGTACGTGTTGACCCACACGGTGCCGGCGTCGAGCCGCTGCGACGCCCGGTGCGCGCGCGCAAGGTCGCGCGTCCACACGCCGGCGGCCAGGCCGTACTCCGTGTCGTTCGCGATCGCGTACGCCTGGTCCTCGGTGTCGAAGGGCATCACCGTCATCACCGGACCGAAGATCTCCTCGCGCGCGATCCGCATGTCGTTGTGCACGCCCGTGAAGATCGTCGGCTGGTGGAAGTAGCCGCGACTGCCGTGGCGTGCACCGCCGAGCGCGAGCGTGGCGCCTTCGTCGCGACCGATGGTGACGTACCGGCTGACGCGTTCCAGCTGTGCCTGGGAGATCAGTGGACCGAGCTGGCTTTGCGGATCGAAGCCCGAGCCGATGCGCAGGTGGCGCGAGGCCTCGACCATGCGCTGCACGAACTCGTCGTGGATGCGGCGCTCGACCAGCACGCGCGTTCCGGCGACGCAGACCTGGCCCGCATGTCCCCAGACGGCTGCCGCGCAGGTCGCCGCCGCCGCATCGAGGTCCGCGTCGGCAAAGACGAGTTGCGGGCTCTTGCCGCCCAGCTCGAGCGCGACGCGTTTCAGCCGCGCGGCCGCCGCGACCTGGATGCGCCGGCCGGTCTCGACCGAGCCCGTGAAACTGATGGCATCGACCAGCGGGTGTTCCACCAGCGCGGCGCCGGCCACCTCGCCGATGCCTTGCACCACGTTGAAAACCCCGGGCGGGATGCCGGCCTCGACACAGAGCCGCGCGAGCAGCACGGCCGTCAGCGGCGTCTCCTCGGACGGCTTGAGCACGACCGAATTGCCGCAGGCCAGCGCCGGGACGACGCCGAGCGGCACGGCCGACGGCCCGTTCCACGGCAGGATCACCCCGACGACGCCGATCGGTTCGCGCGTCACCTGTACGACGAGGTCCGGGGCACTCGCGGGCAACGAGCCCTCCACCTTGGTCGGCCAGCCGGCGTAGTACTCGACGATGTCGATGCCGAGCTGGACCATGAAGCCCGAATAGTCGCGCAGCACGCCGCCTTCGAGGACGTCGAGGTCGCTCAGCAACTCGCGCTGCGCGTCGAGCAGCTGCGCCAGGCGGCGCAGGCACCGCTCGCGCTGCGCCGGCGGGAGCCGGCGCCAGCGACCGTCGTCGAACGCCGTGCGCGCGGAGCGCACGGCCGCGTCGACGTCGGCGCGGTCGCCGGACGCGACGCGTGCGAACTCCAGGCCGGTGGCGGGCTCGATCACCGGCAGCGTGGCGCCGGTGCGCGACGGCACCATGCGTCCCTCGATCACGTGCCCGAACGGTGTGTCGGACAGGAACGCCCGGGTCTGCGCGGTGAGCGGGTAATCGGTGATCTCGGGCGGCAGACTCATGGGGCGAGCCATGGGGACTCCTCGCGGACGATGGGTGGCTTTCATTTCGGCGGTCACGACGCGTCGCCTCAGGCGGCCATGAACGCGCCGTCGACGGGCAACAGGACGCCCGACACGTAACTGGCGGCGTCGCTCGCCAGCCAGAGCACTGCGGCGGCGACGTCGTTCGAGGTTCCGATGCGCTGCAAGGGCACGGAGTCGACGATCGCGCCATGCGGGTCGGCGGCGCGCAGCATGGGCGTGTCGATCGGGCCGGGAGCGAGCGCAACGACGCGGATGCCGTGCCCGCCATATTCGTGCGCCGCCGAGCGCGTCAGCGACACGACGGCCGCCTTGCTCGCGGCGTAGATCGACGCACCCGCATGGATCGGACGCATGCCTTGCACCGACGCAATGTTGACGATCACGCCGCCGCGCTGCCGGGTCATGGCGAGCAGGCCATACTTGAGGCCATAGATCACGCCTTTCAGATTGACCCCGAGCACGGCGTCGATGCCGGTCTCGGTCTGCTCGGCGAGCGGCACCAGCGCGCCATTGATGCCGGCGTTGTTGACGAGCACGTCGAGGCGCCCGCACGACGCGGTCGTGAAGTCGATCAGAGCGCGAACCTGCTCGGGTTGCGACACGTCGGTGCGGTGAAAGAGCACTTGCGGCAACGGCGTGCCATTCACGTCGCCGACGATGACCTTCGCGCCCTGCGCGACGAAGCCCTCGGCGATGCCGCGGCCCATGCCGGAGTTGCCGCCGGTCACGACCACCACCTTGCCCTCGAGTCCGTCGTACCGCATCAGGGATTCGCCCCCGTCTCGATCCAGCGCCGCAGGAGGTCGACCTGCTCGGTCGTCAGCGGCGCTTCGTTGAACGGCATGCGCTCGCCGCTGCCGCCCGCACCGAGGTGCCGGCCCGTGACCTTGAGGTACAGGTAGCTCTCGTCGGGTTTGCCGGGCGCGACGCGCAGCCAAGGGCCCTGCGTGGCGCGGGCGCCGACCAGGTTCGCGTACGCCACCTTCGGATGCAGCGACAGCTCGCCCGATTCCGCACCGGGCATGTGGCAGACCAGGCAGCGGCTCTTGAACAGCGGCAACACGTGCGCCGCGAAACTCGGCGCGTCGGCGCATGCAGCGACCCCGGACCACGCCGCCGCCAGCGACACGAGCATGACCGCCGCTGCGCGCATCGTCGCTCAAGGCTCCTTCACCGGTTCTTCGTGCGCGTTGAGCGCAGCGATGTAGCCGAAGGTCATCGCCGGCCCGATCGTGCCGCCCGCACCGAAGTACGCTTCGCGCGAAGGGCTCGCGATGCAGTTGCCCGCGCCGTACAGCCCGGGAATCGGCTTGCCCGCGGTGTCGACGACGCGCGCGCGCGCGGCGATCGGGGGGCCGCCGCTCGGGTCGAGTGCGCCGGGGCCGACGATCAGCGCGTAAAACGGGCCGTTCGGCTGCAGCGGGTACATGGCCGGGTTCGGCATGTCGCTGCGCGCAGCCCAGCGCGTGTCCGTGCGCGGCGGCTGGAACAGCGGGCCCCAGTTGCGGTCGTACTCGGTCGCGCCGCGGTTGAACTCCGGGTCGATGCCCCTGCGGGCGTAGTCGTTGAAACGCCCGAATGTGCCCGCGAGGTTCGTGGCGAAGTCCGGGGCCAGCTGCACCGTGCCGATGTGGGCGCGTAGCGTCTCGAGACGCGCGCCGATGGCGGTCGCGAGTTCGGCGAGCGTCGCACCGGCGATCACGTACGCGGCACCAGTCGGCGTGCTCGGCAGCGGGTCGCTGCCGGCATAGAGTTCGGCCGTGCGCTGGTCGTAGACGATGAACAGCAGCTGGTTCGGGAAGTTGCCGTTGTTCGGGTCGTACGTGAGGTGGACTTCGCTGCGGTCGTTGTAGTTGCGCTTCTCGTTGACCACGCGCAGGCCGCCCGTGTTGACCATGAACATCGAATCGCCGGGCGGCATGTCCACGCAACGCGCCAGGCTGCGATTCTTGACCGCGAGCTCCACGAGCGCCTGGCTGCGCCAGGCGGTGTGCAGCGCGCCCATGCGCGCACCTGCGGCACCGGCAATGTCGATGAAGTCGCCCGTGGCCATCGGCACCGCGCAGGAACCGTAGAGAAAGATGCGCTGGTGCTCGCGCACATGATCGAGATTGTGTGCGTAGCCACCGGTGCCGAAGATCACCGCCTTGCGCGCCCGCACCGCGATCCGGCCGTCGTCCGTATCGACCTCGACGCCCGTGACCTCGTTGCGCGCGTTGCGGACGAGCCCGACGACGCGGTGGTCGGTCAGGATCTGCACGCCCTTGCGCTCCAGGTACGCGACGAGCTGGTCGATGTAATCGGCGCCGCTGCCGTCGGTGCCGTCGGCCCTCCTGACCGCGAGCGAGCGTCCCTTTGATACGCGGTCTTCCGGCAGGTGGT
>JAJTCR010000170.1 GCA_021325695.1 Steroidobacteraceae bacterium
AGGGCGTCGCTGCCTGCGTCGATGCAACGGCGTGCGTTTTCGCGGATGTCGGTCTGGTTCGGCGAGAGCTTCGTGACCAGCGGCTTCTTCGTGACCGCGCGGCAGGCGCTCACGACGCGGGCGGACATGTCCGGGGAGTTGCCGAACTGCACGCCGCCTTCCTTGATGTTGGGACAGGAGATGTTGAGCTCGATGGCGTCGATCGGCGAGTCGTCGAACCGGCGCGTGACCTCGACGTAGTCGTCGATGGTCGAGCCGCAGACGTTCGCGAAGAACAGCGTCTCCGTGAAGTCCAGTGTCGGCAGGATCTGGTCGACCACGACGTCGACGCCGGGGTTCTGCAGGCCGATGGCATTGAGCATGCCCATCGGCGTCTCGTAGACCCGGTGCGCAGGATTGCCGAGGCGCGGCTCGCGCGTCGTGCCCTTGAGCACGATCGCGCCGACCTCGCGGTTCGAAAAGCCCTCGACGCGCGTGTATTCCTCGCCGAACCCGACACATCCCGAGAGCAGGACGATCGGCGATGCCAGCCTGAGCCCGCAGAACTCGACGGCGAGCGATCGCGGAAGCACGGTCTCCATCGCGGCCATTGTATACGGGTTCGCCACGAGCCCTGCGCCCAACGGGCAGTCGGCAAAGGGCTGCCCGCGCTCACCCTGCGATGAAGCGTTCCAGGTGCTCGATCGTCTGGTCCTGTTCCTCGATCACGACCCGCACCAGGTCGCCGATCGACACCACGCCGATCATGCGTCCGTTTTCGACGACCGGCAGGTGACGGATGCGTCGATGCGTCATGAGCTGCATGCACTGGCGCACGTCCTCGTCCGGCGACACCGTGACGACCGGCGAGCTCATGATCTGCCAGACCGGCGTTTCCGCCGAGGAGCGCCCGAGCAGGATCACCTTGCGGGCGTAGTCGCGTTCCGAGATCACCCCGGCCAGTTCCCCGTTCCGCGTGACGGGCAACGCGCCGACGTGCTTGTCGGCCATGAGCTGGATTGCCTCCAGCACCGGGTCTTCCACGTCGATCGACCAGACTTCGTGGCCCTTGCGGGCGAGCAGTTGCCTGACGCGCACCATGCGACAATTCCTCGTGCCCTGGCGCCCCCGGGTTCACCTCGCGAGCGTCCGTTTCGATTCTATGCCACTCGACGTCGTCCTGTTCGAGCCCGAGATCCCGCCCAACACCGGCAACGTGATCCGGCTGTGCGCGAACACGGGCGCGCGGCTGCACCTCGTCAAGCCGCTCGGCTTCCGGCTCGATGCACGGGCCGTGCGGCGCTCCGGGCTCGACTATCACGAGCTCGCCCAGGTTGCCGTGCACGAGGACTTTGCGACGTGCCTGGCGTCGCTGTCTGCCGGACAGGGTCGTCTGGTGCGCTGGTTCGCGCTGACGACCCAGGGCCGCGCGGCCTATGAAACTGCGCGCTTTGCACCCGGGGACGCGGTCGTGTTCGGGCCAGAAACCCGGGGCTTGCCGGAGACGGTGCTGGCGCAGTGTCCCGAGGAGCGGCGATTGCACATCCCGATGCGGCCCGGCGCCCGCAGCCTGAACCTGTCGAACGCGGTTGCGGTCGTGGTCTACGAGGCGTGGCGACAGCTCGGCTGGGCCTGAGGGGCTGCCGACGCAGGGCCAGCCGAGCGCCGGCGCGTTACTGGATTTCCGCCTTGATCGAGCGACCCATCAACGCGGCCACCGCCTCGCGTGGCGGCGCCCCTTCGTAGATGACCTTGCAGATCTGCTCGGCGATCGGCATCTCGACCCGGCAGGTGCGGGCCACCGCGTTGACCGCACGCGCCGCCAGCACGCCTTCCACGACCTGGCCGATTTCCCGCTGCGCCTCGTCGCTGGACCTGCCGGCCGCGAGCGCCAGGCCGAAGCGACGGTTGCGGGACTGGTCGTCGGTGCAGGTCAGCACGAGGTCGCCGAGCCCGGTGAGGCCCATGAACGTGTCCTTCTGGGCGCCGAGCGCGACCCCGAGCCGCATCATCTCGGCGAGCCCGCGCGTGATCAGCGCGACCCGGGTATTGGCGCCGAAACCCAGCCCGTCGGAGATGCCGGCGCCGATCGCGAGCACGTTCTTCGTGGCCCCGCCGACCTCGACGCCGATCATGTCGGTCGAGGCGTAGGCGCGAAAATTCTTTCCCGACAGCCGCTGCGCGAGTTCCATCGCGTAATCGCGGTCGCGCGAGGCGACCGTCATGGCGGTCGGCAACCCGAGGCCCACCTCGCGCGCGAAGGTCGGGCCCGAGAGCACGGCGGTCGGCACCGACATGCCGAGGACTTCGCACGCGACCTGGTGTGGCAACTTGCCGGTTTCGAGTTCGAAGCCCTTGGTGGCCCACGCGATGCGCATGCCGGGCCGCAGCAGCGGCGCAACCTGGTCGAGGCAGGCCCGGAATGCGTGGCTCGGCACCGCGATCAACAGTTCGTCGGCCGCGGCCACGGCGCCCTCGAGCGTCGGCGCGATCTCGAGCGCGTCGGGAAACGGCGCCTCGGGCAGGTAGCGCCGGTTGACCCGGTCCCGCGCGAGGTCGGTCATGTCCGGCGGCGCGAGGCCCCAGAGCACCGTGCGGTGGATCGTGCGCGCGAGGTGCACGGCGAGCGCAGTGCCCCAGGACCCGGCGCCGATCACGGCCATCGTGGACCGCGACGCGGCGTCGACCCCGGCATCGTTCGAGGTCGTCACGCAGCTCCCCTCGGCCGAACCGTCGGACCGGACGCAACTCTAGCGCGAATGGTTTGTCCGGGTCAGTTGACGGTGATGGGCGCCGGCGCCGACTGTGCGGCCGCGGCCTGTTGGGCCGCCGCGCGCGCGTGCAGGGCCTCGAACGTCACGAGCGGCAGCAGGAACGGCGGGAAGCCACCCTTGACGACCAGCTCGGAGACGGTCGAACGTGCGTACGAGAGCAGGTAGTTCGGGGCCATGATCGAAAGCACCTGCGCGAGGTCGGTCGCCGACAGGTTCTTGATCACGAACGCGCCGGCCTGCTGCAGTTCGAGCAGCCACACGGTCTTGTCGCCGACCTTGGCTTCGAGGTTCACCTGCAGCACCACTTCGTGCACGTCTTGCGCCATCGCGGCCGCGCGCGTGGCGATGTTCAGGTTCACGGCCGGCTGGCCGTCGAACTGCGCGAATGGACCGTTCGGCGATTCGAACGAGACGTCCTTGATATAGACCGCCTGCGGCGTCACGACCGGCGCCTGCGGGTCGGCGGCGGGCTGCGAAGGAGGCGTCTGCGGTGTCTGGTCGGTCATCGGAAAGGTTCCTGTGGGATCGTCATTGACATGAAGTGCGGGGCTCAGGCGCGGCCGAGCAGCGAGTCGAGCTTGCCGGCCTTGTCGAGTGCATAGAGATCGTCGTAGCCGCCCACATGGCGGTCGCCGATGAAAATCTGCGGCACGGTGCGACGGCCGCCGCTGCGCTTGAGCATGGTGTCGCGCTGCGTCGGATCCTCGTCGACCTTCACTTCGCTGAACGTGACGCCCTTGCGCTGGAGCAGGCCGCGCGCACGGTCGCAATACGGGCACCAGCCCGTCGAATACATCGTCACCACGGGGTGCGTCGCGTCGGTCGTCACGGGGTCCCTCCTGCTGACTTCTGCTTGCCGCCGCCTTCCTTGACGAGCGGCAGGTTCTCGGCGCGCCAGGCCTGCAGGCCGCCGCGCAGGTTCACGACCTTGGTGAAACCCTGGGTCCGCAGCGTGCGGGCGACGGCGCCGGCACGCATGCCGGTCTCGCAGCACGTGACGATCACCTTGTCCTTGAAGCGCTTGAGTGTCTCCGCGGCGTTCGCCACCTCGTCCTGTGGGACGTGGCGGGCATCGATGATGTGTCCGGCGTCGTACTCGGCCTGGGTGCGCACGTCGAGCAGCAGCGCACCCTGGTTCATGAGCCGCACGGCGTCGGTCGGGCCGACGGCCTGGCCGCCGGACCGGGCCTTGCTGAATTCGTACGCCGCGACCGCGAGTGCGAGCACCACGGTGCCCCCGAAAAGCAGCGGGTGCCGCATGGCATATTCGAGGAATCGCTCCATCGCATGGACCGGGAAAAGAGGATCGCGAAGTATAGCAGGCGGCACCGACACGCTAGACTTGCGCGGCCTTGCGACGGTCCGGGCCGGCGCACGCGCGCGAGGATTCGTACGATTGATGGCGCCGCTTCGACAGATTCGCAACGTTCCAGCCCGCGGGGTGTCGCCCCACGCCCTGTGGCGCGGATCTCGGCCGTCCCTGATGGGCCTGCTCGTCGCAGTGGCCGCGGTGATCGCGCTCGCCATGCCCGGTGCGGCGTCCGCGGCCAGGCAGCAGACGCCGGCCCAGAAAGAAGCCGAGCTGCGCAAGCTCAACGAGCGCATCGAGAAGGTGCGCAAGTCGGTCAACGCCGATGTGCGCAAGCGCGACAAGCTGTCCGTCGAACTGCGTGAGGCCGAACTCGGTGTCGCCGCGGCGCGCCGCGAACTCGACGACATCAAGGCGCAGCGTCTCGCGGCCGAAGGTCGTCTGCGCGAACTCGAGCGCGAGCAGGCGCGCGCCCAACGGGAGATCGACGCCGAACGGTCGGAACTCGCCGGCGAGCTGCGCACCGCCTATGTCAACGGGCGCGAGGAGCAGTTGAAGCTGCTGCTGAACCAGGAAGAACCGGCGAGCTTCGGTCGCATGCTGGCGTACTACGGTTACTTCGGCCGCGCGCGCGCCGATCGCATCCGCGGCATCCAGGACAAGCTCGAGCACCTCGCCCTCGTCGGCGAAAAAATCG
>JAJTCR010000171.1 GCA_021325695.1 Steroidobacteraceae bacterium
ATCGACGGGTCGATCCCGACCAAGGACAAGGCGTTCTCCTGCATCGGCGGCAAGAGCAACTACGACGTGTTCGTCGAGGCCGCCAAGGGCGCCGCGGCGATCGTCTGCGTCGGGACCTGCTCCTCGTTCGGCGGCATCCCCGCTGCGCTGCCCAACCCGACCGGCGCCAAGTCGGTCACCGAGGTGCTCAAGGAAGCCGGCATCGACAAGCCCGTCATCAACGTGCCGGGCTGCCCGCCGATCCCGACCGCGATCACCGGCGTGCTGGCGCAGTACCTGACGTTCGGGCAGTTGCCCGAACTCGACCACCTCAATCGCCCGAAAGCGTTCTACGGCCAGAACATCCACGACCGTTGCTACCGCCGGCCGTTCTACGAGCGCGGCGAGTTTGCCGAAACGTTCGACGACGAGGGCGCCAAGAAAGGCTGGTGCCTGTTCAAGGTCGGCTGCAAGGGCCCCGTCACGTACAACGCCTGCGCCACGATCAAGTGGAACAACGGCGCGGGCTTCCCGATCGAGGCCGGCCACGGCTGCCTCGGCTGCTCCGAGCCGGGCTTCTGGGACTGGGGCGGCTTCTACAAGCCGCTGTCGCAGGGCCAGTGGGGCGGGTGGAAGACGCTCGGGGTCGCCGCCGCCGCGGGCGCCGCGATCGGCCTCGCTTCGGTCGCCGTTACGCGCAGCCGCCAGGCGAAGGCGCGCGAGGAGGCTAAGGTATGACGTTGCTCGAATTCGCCCGTGGCCCGGGCATGCAGTGGGCCCTCGTGATCTTCCTGGTCGGCGTCGCGTGGCGCCTGGTGGGGACGTTCCTGATCGCACGCAGGCGTGACCTGTCCAAGCCGAAGGGCACCGCGTACGTGAAGGCCGGCGCGCGCTCGATGATCATGCGGTCGATCCCGCCGCACGAACTCGAGAAGAACATCCAGTTCCAGCACCTCACCGGTTACGCCTGGCACCTCGGGTTCTTCGCGACGCTGCTGCTGTTCGGACCGCACGTGCCGTTCTTCCAGCAGTTCCTCGGCTTCGGCTGGCCGACGCTGCCTAACATCGTGGTGCTGGTGATCGCCGGCTTCACGCTCGCGATCCTGATCGCGCTCGTGGTCCGCCGCATCATCCACCCGGTGATGCGCCAGATCTCGACGCTCGACGACTGGATCGCCGTGTTCCTCGTGATCATCCCGCTCGTCACGGGCTTCCTGAGCTACGCGCACATCGGCGTGATGGGAGTCCGCTACGAGACCCTGCTGGGCCTGCACATCCTCAGCATCGAAGCGCTGCTCGTGTGGTTCCCGTTCAGCAAGCTGATGCACCTGTTCTTCACGTTCCCGAGCCGCTACCAGATCGGCGTCTCGATGGAACGCAAGGGAGTCAAAGCATGAGCGCCGTCGCAACCGACATCCAGCGGCTCCGGGAGGAGCTGCGCGACCGTGGCGCGACCGTCAAGACCACGGAGCTCCCGCCGGCGGAACGCGTGGCGCGCGTGAAGGAAGTGTTTGCGCGGCGCCTCGACGGGAACATGGCGACCTACCTCGAGACCTGCCTGCACTGCGGCATGTGCGCGGAGGTCTGCCACTTCTACGAGGCGACCGGCGAAGGCAAGTACACGCCGATCTACAAGGTCGAGCCGCTGCGCCGCTTCTATCGCCGGGAGCTCGCACCGATGGGCTGGCTGCGCAAGCTCGTGATGCGCGACATCACGCCGGCCGACCTGGACGAGTGGCAGAAGCTCGTCTACGACGCCTGCACCCAGTGCGCGCGTTGCGACATGATCTGCCCGATGGGCATCCAGATTTCGCCCATGATCGCCGTGATGCGCGAGGCGATCGCCGAAGCCGGCATGCAGCCGGCTGAGAACAAGGCGCTCGCGAAGGAAGTGCTCGAGAAAGGCACGCTGATGGGCGTCGGGCCCGAGGACTACCGCAGGGTCGCCGCCGACCTCGCAGCCCAGGGCATCGTCGTGCCACTCGACAAGCCCAAGGCCCGCGTGGTCATGCTGATGAGCGCGATGGACGCGATGCTGTTCACGAGTGCGATCGCCGCCACCGCGAAGATCATGAACCGGCTCGGCCTCGACTGGACGTTCCGCACCAACGCCGGCGACGCCGCCGTGTTCGACTGGACCTCCGGCGACGAGCGCGCCAAGGCCGCGGCCCTTCGCAAGATCGTCGCCGAGACCGTCGACGCCGGCGCCAGCACGCTGATCGTGCCCGAGTGCGGCCACGGTTACGCGGCGGTGCGCTGGGACGGCGCGAACGTCGTGGGTGCCGAACTGCCGTTCGAGGTGCTGTCGATTTCGGAGTTCGTCGGGCGCGAGATCGAGGCCGGCCGTCTCAAGGTCAAGCCGCTGCCGGCGGGCAAGTCGGTCACCTACCACGACCCGTGCAAGATCGGCCGCTGGAGCGGCGTCTTCGAGGAGCCGCGCAGCGCGCTCAAGGCCCTCGGCGTCGAGATCCGCGAAATGGAATCGCACGCCAAGACCAATTACTGCTGCGGCGGCGGCGCCGGCCTCGTGCTGAACGAGCGCGCCAACAAGCTCCGGGCAGGCGCTTTCCACATCAAGATGAGGGAAGCGGACGCCACGGGCGCGGGCTCGGTCGTCACGGCGTGCGGTCACTGCCGCATGACCTTCATCGCGGGCGCACAGCATGCGAACTGGCAGAAACCGATCGAGAGCCTCGTGGAGCTCGTCGCGGCCAACCTGGCGTGACGGCACGGCTCGAGAAACAAACGGAGAATGACCGATGACCGACCGAGTCGTTGTTGATCCTGTCACCCGTATCGAGGGACACCTGCGCATCGAAGTGCAGATGGACGGCGATACGATCGCCCAGGCCTACTCGTCCGGCACGATGGTGCGCGGTATCGAGATCATCCTGCAGGGGCGCGACCCGCGCGACGCCTGGGCGTTCGTCCAGCGCATCTGCGGCGTCTGCACGCTCGTGCACGCGATGGCCTCGATCCGCTCCGTCGAGGACGCGCTGCAGATCGAGGTGCCGAAGAACGCGCAGCTGATCCGCAACCTGATGATCGGCGCCCAGTACATCCACGACCACGTGATGCATTTCTACCACCTGCACGCCCTCGACTGGGTGGACGTGGTGTCGTGCCTCAACGCCGATCCGGCCGCGACCTCGACGCTGGCACAGAGCCTGTCGAACTACCCGAACTCCTCGCCGGGTCACTTCGCCGACGTGCAGAAGAAGGTGAGGACGTTCGTCGAGCAGGGCCAGCTGGGCATCTTCAACAAAGGGTACTGGGGCCACCCGGCCTACAAGCTCCCGCCCGAGGCGAACCTGATGGCGGTCGCCCACTACCTCGACGCACTGTCCTGGCAGCGCGACGTCGTGCAGCTGCACACGATCTTCGGCGGCAAGAACCCGCACCCGAACTTCGTCGTCGGCGGCACGCCGAGCGCGATCGACCTGAACTCCGACTCCGCCATCAACCAGAAGCGGCTGTCGCAGGTGCAGGACGTCATCAATCGCATGCGGATGTTCGTGGACCAGGTGTACGTCCCGGACACGCTCGCGATCGCCTCGTTCTACAAGGACTGGGGCGCGCAGGGCGAAGGCCTCGGCAACTTCCTGTGCTTCGGCGACCTGCCGATGACGGGCGGCAGCCTGACCGACACGAAGAGCTTCCTGTTCCCGCGCGGCGCGATCCTGAACCGCGACCTCTCGACGATCCACGAGGTGGACCTCAAGGACCCGGGCCAGGTGCAGGAGTTCGTGGCGCACTCCTGGTACGACTACTCGGGCGGCAAGGACCAGGGCCTGCACCCGTGGGACGGCGAGACGAAGTTCAACTACGACGGCCCGAAGCCGCCGTACAAGCAGCTCGACGTCGACAAGAGCTACAGCTGGCTCAAGTCGCCACGCTGGAAGGGTCACTCGATGGAGGTCGGCCCGCTCGCCCGCATGCTGCTGATGTACGCGACGGGCAACGAGCAGGCGAAGGCGCTGGTCGACATGACGCTGTCGAAGCTCGAGGTGCCGGTCGAGGCCCTGTTCTCGACGCTCGGCCGCACCGCCGCGCGCACGCTCGAGTCGAAGATCATCGCCGACAACATGCAGGGCTGGTACGACCAGCTGATCGCCAACATCAAGGCCGGCGACACCGACACCTTCGCGGAAGAGAAGTGGGACCCGAAGAACTGGCCGAAGAGCGCCAAGGGCGCCGGCTTCATGGAAGCCCCGCGCGGCGGCCTCTCGCATTACGTCGTGATCGAGGACGCCAAGATCGCGAACTACCAGGCAGTCGTGCCGACCACCTGGAACGCGGGGCCGCGAGACGCCGAGGGCAAGCCTGGCGCGTACGAGGCGGCGCTGCAGGGTCACAAGATGCACGACCCGCACCTGCCGATCGAGATCCTGCGCACGATCCACAGCTTCGACCCGTGCCTCGCGTGCGCCGTGCACGTGACCGATCCCGACGGCGAGGAACTGGTGCAGGTGAAGGTCAGCCCGAGCGCGTAGCGGCGTCGCGCCGCTGACAGCAGTTAGCGGTCAGTGTCTGGTGTCCAGTAGAAGGGCCGGCGATAACGCCGGCCCTCTTTCTTTTTCTACAGACCGCTAAAAGCTGGACAGTGGACGCTTAGTGTTCGGCTATCCGCGATCCCATTTCGCAGCGCGTGTGACATCCTTGCGCGGCCCCGCCCCGGGGTCCCACACCGAGCGCCCGTCACGATGTTGAAGAGGACAGCCTTTGCCGGATTCGTCGCCCTGCTGTTCATCGCCGGGTGCGCGAAGCAGGGACCGGCC
>JAJTCR010000172.1 GCA_021325695.1 Steroidobacteraceae bacterium
GCAGAGGCGGCGTCTCATTCACCCCGAGGCTGCGTTACGGCCCGATCCGCGCGGACGTGCAACGTGCCGCCCGGCGTCAGCGCGACGAAACGGTCCTCCTGCACGTCCTGTGCGCGCCGCGCGATGCCCAGTTCGCGCACGGGTTCGTCGATGCCTTCGTCAGTGAGCTGAAAGCAGCCGTAATGCGTGGCGAGACTCTGCCGCGCGTTCAGGTCGAGGTGCGCCCGCACGGCTTCCGCGGGGTCCATGTGCTGGTCGCGCATGAACCAGCGCGGTTCGTACGCGCCGATGGGCAGCAGCGCGAGGTCCGGCGCGCCACGGCGATCGCGGATGGTTCCGAAATGGCGCCAGTAACCGGTGTCGCCGGCGAAATAGACGCGGCACCCATCGGCTTCGAGCACGAAGCCGCCCCACAGCGTGCGGTTGCGGCCTTGCAGGCCTCGACCCGACCAGTGTTGCGCGGGCACGTACGTGCTGCGCCAGCCGTCGGCGTCGCGCGACTGCCACCAGTCGAATTCATGCACGCGTGTGAGCCCGTGCTGCTGCAGGAACGGGCCATTGCCGAGGCCCGTGAGGAACACCGGACGATGTTCGCGTTCGAGCCGCTGCAGCGTATCGATGTCGAGGTGGTCGTAGTGGTTGTGGCTGACGAGCACCAGGTCGATGCGCGGGAGCCGATCGAACGGCACGCCGGGTGCGTGCACACGCCGGGGGCCGGCCCATTGCACGGGACTGCAACGTTCGGAATACACCGGGTCGGTCAGGACATTGAGCCCGCGGAATTGCAGCAGGAACGTGATGTGGTTGACGAAAGTCGCGACGCATTCTCCGGGGCCCGGGCGCGGCGGCGCGGACGTCACGGCGGGATGCTCGACCCAGTCGGGCCACGGCGTGCGCCGGCTCGTACGCTGCCAGCGCAGGAAATCGCCGAACGGCTTGCCGGCCGTCGCGGCGGGGTTTTCGTTGCGGAACACCGCGCCGTCGAAGTGGTCGGACCGCGCGCCGCGATGGCCCGGCCCGCCGGCGATCGACCGCCGCGTCGCGTAGGCGCCGGTGACGAGGCCGAGCAGCTTGCGCAGCGGTCGTTCCATGCCGCGGTCTCAGGACTGCAGCGCGCGGTAAAGGAAGGGCAGGATCACGTCCACACAGTAGTCCACGGAGTCAAGACAGCACGAACACCCGCACGAGCACGTCGCCGATACCGATGAGCGCCGCGCCCGCGATGAGCCCGGCGCAGATCGGTTCCTGGGAGTCGACCCAGAGCGCGTGACCCCTCGACTGTGGCCGTGGCCCGTATATGCGCGCGGCGAGCCAGAACCCGGCGGAGCCGACGAACATCATCAGCGTCGAATCCGGTGGTACGACCACGCCGAGCCCGATCGCGAGCGGCGCCAGCGGGAACCGGTTGTTCGAGCGCACGCGCAGGATTTCCATCACGAGCGCCGCGACGCCCGCGATCGCCATCGACCACGCGATCGACGCCGTGAGCAGACCTCCGGCGGCCGCGCCGCCGAAAACCGCCGTGACGAGGTCCGAGACGCCCTTCCATTGCAACGCTGCGGGAAAAGCGAACTTGTCGCTGACCATGGTCTCGGCGACGGTCGCTCCCGCACCGGCGTCGAAGTTCTTCAGGCCGAACAGCAGGAAGAACAGCGGCGTCGCCGCGAGCGCGCCCGCGACGATTCCGATCACGTGCCCGATCGCCTGCTGGCGCGGCTTGGCGCCGAGCATGTACCCCGGCTTGATGTCCATCAGGAGGTTCGACGCGTTGCTCGCGACCTCGGCGCTCATGACGGCGGTCATCAGGTTTGTCGCCGGCGTGCGCGGGTCGATCGCACCGAACGTGAACTGGGGAATCTTGGAGAGCGATCCTGACGGCGTGATGCCGGTGAGGGCCGTGCTGCTCGCGGCGATCACTGCGAGCACCAGGATCAACGGGATCGCGAGCGCCCCGAGCAGCCAGTGCACGCCGAACCACTCGTGCAGCATCCACACGCCGAGGGCGCCGATCAGCGGCACGCCGATCCACGAGACGGGCAGCGGCAGTTCGATGTCGCGCAGCACGTCCTGGCCCTGCCCGGAGCCGCTGCGTCGACGCAGGCTGCGGAAGGCGGCGACGAACACGTCGGGACGCGCGAACAGCGCCACGAGCGAGGCCACCACCATCATCGTGATGCCCCACCAGAGCGACCAGTTGTTGACGATGTGGGCACGTCCGAACTGCGCCGTGCCCGCGGCGATCGAACCAGCCCGGGGCTGGATCTCGCCCAGCGCGATCATCACCGGCGCGACGAAGACGAAGTTGAGCACGGCGCCGAGCAGCAGGCTGCTTCCGGCGCGGATGCCCATCAGGCCGCCCGCGCCGATCATCGCGAAATCGAGGGTAGGTGACAGCGCGAGCTGCCGGATGTCGACGCCGACGAGCCGGGGCAGGGGTGCGTACCCCTTGTCGACGAGCCAGTAGTACCAGGCGTCGAGGTTGCTCGGCAGGTGCCACGACGTCGTGCGGCCGAGCCACCGCTCCTGGATCAGCCGCATGTAGCTTTCGCCGGACACGAAACTCACGCCGCCTGCGAGTGCGGCGGCCACGGCGAGCGCTTTCGCGCGCAGCATTCCCGCGGCTGCGGCGCCACGGTCGTAGAGCGCGTCGAGCACCACGCCGCACGCCCGTCCCTCGGGGAACGGGTGCTGCTCGTCGTTGATGAAGCGCCGCTTCATCGGGAACGCGACCAGCACCCCGAGCACCGAGAGCACGATCGTGAACACCGTGACCTGCCAGAGCGGCAGCACGACGTTGGTCGCCCACATGTACGCGGCGATGCCTGAGGTGAGCGGCATCGTCATGTAACCGGCGGCGGTCGCAATCGACTGCACGCAGTTGTTCTCGAGGATGGTCATGTCGCGCGCGCCGAGGCGCGAGAACACCCGGTAGAGCGCGAAGGCCAGGATCACGGACGTGAGGCCGACCCCGAGCGTCCAGCCTGTCTTGGCGCCGACGTAGAGGTTGGTCACGCTCAGCAGCCCGCCCAGCCCGAACCCGGTCAACGCCGAGCGCAGCGTGAGTTGCGCCATGTCGCCGCGGTAGACGTTCTCGAGCCACCAACGGTCCTTCTGCTCGCGGCTCCAGTCGCGAACCTGCTCGGGCGTCAGCTGCTGAAGGGCCATGCCAGGTCTTCGGGCATAAAAGTCGCCGGAGAATACCTGAGCGCCGGCGGCGCGGGTCGCCTGCGGACACTACGGCGCGGTTATCAACGCCCCAGGTTCAGTGCGGCGGCCCAGGCGAGCACGATCAGCATGACCGCGCCCACGCCCGCGAGCGACTGGCCGAGTGCTCCAAGCGGACGACGGCGAAGCGCGAGCAGCAGTCCGGCGCCGCCGCCGGTCACGAAGCCCGTGAGGTGTGCGAGCACGTCGGTGCGCTCGCCGCCGACACCCGTGAAGCCGAGCAGGCAGACACCCGCGATCAGCGGCGCCCACCGGTATGCCCAGCGCTCGCCCTGGTCGGCGCGTCGTCGCCACGCGTAGGCTGCGAGCAGTCCGAGCAATGCGAAGACGGCGGTCGAGGCGCCGGCGGAGACGTGTTCGATCGGCTGGAACGTCGCATTGCAGACGTTCGCCGCGGTGGCCGCGAGCGTGGCGGCCCCGAACGCGACACCCGGCCCGAGCAACTGCGCCGCAAGCCAGCCGAAAAACGCGCCGAAGCCGAGGTTGCCGAGCAGGTGGGCCACGTCGAAGTGCAGCGTGAGCGCCGTGACGGCACGCCAGGCCTCGCCGGCACGAAACGCGGCCGTGTCCAGTGCGCCAGCGGCGAGCCAGTTCGTGGCCCACGCCTTCTGACCGCTGAGCCACGCGACCGTCAGCAGCAGCAACGCGTAGACCAGCGGACCGGCCCACGCGTGCGGCTGCGGGCCCTCGAGCGGACGCGGCCGGGCTTTCGGCGGGTTTTCGCGGTCGTAGGTACGCAGGTGGCGAACCGCCGCGGACACGGACCCGGGCGCGACCAACAGGCTCCAGTTCGCCCCGACGCCGACCACCTGTGACTCGATGCCGACCGCGTGCAGCATGAACGCGCGCTCGTCGCAGGCGGGACGCCAGTGCGACCGGTAGACCTCGACCGGCAGTTCGGGCAACGCTACGAAGGGGGGTGAGGCGTCCATTCGCGTGAGTTGACGTGGTGGCTCCGTTTCAGGGCTGCAGTGCGCGGTAAAGGAAGGGCAGGCTCAGGTCCATGCGGTAGTCGACGTCGGAATGGTTGTCGTCGAACTCCTCGTAGTGGTGCGGGATGCCGGCGTTTTCAAGGGCCCGCGACAATTGGCGCGTGCCGTAGTGGATGTGGTACTGGTCGCGCCAGCCGCAATCGATGTAGATGCCGAGCCGCCGCAGGTTCCGGGCATACCGCGGCACGAGCAGCGCCGGGTCGTGCTGCAGCCAGCGCTGCCATCGATCCTCGAGCAACTGGCCCGACTCGAGGTGGAATGGAAGACGGAAACCGTTCGGCGCCTCCGGGTCGGGGTCGTAGGTCGCCGCCATGCAGAGATTCATGATGGCGTGACCCTCGTGCGGCGACAGCTTCGGCTTTTTCCACATGGCCTCGAGGAAGCGGCGGACTCGGCCGTCGTCGAGCCCCTCCAGCATCCGCGCTTCGTCCTCGGAGTCGAGCCGGTTCGAGTAGCGGCCGTCCTTGCGGGGTGGCCGGCGGTACTTGCCGAGTTCGTTC
>JAJTCR010000173.1 GCA_021325695.1 Steroidobacteraceae bacterium
GCCCGCGCATGAAATTAAGCGAGCGGATCTTGATCCGGTTCCGCAGCAGGTCGTTGGTGGCGGCGCGACCCCAGCTGCCCCCCTCCTGGCTCTGCGTGAGCACCTCGAGGTTGTCCATCAGTGCGCCCATCCAGGGCTCCATCTTCTCTTCCTCGGTGCCGGGCAGGAAACCGATGTCCTCGCCCAGCGGGATCGTCACGCGCGTCATGATGATCTCGGTATAGCGATTCGTCTCGAGCGCCTGCGACAGCCCCGCCGCGAGCGTGAGCAGCGTCTTGCCCGTACCCGCGGGACCGAGGATGGTCACGAGATCGATGTCCGGGTCGAGCAGCAGGTTGAGCGCGAAATTCTGCTCGCGGTTGCGTGCGCTGATGCCCCAGACGCCGTGGCGGTCGCTGCGATAGTCGCGCACGAGCTCGATCACCGCGGAGTCGCCCTGGAGCGAGCGCACGACCGCCTCGACGCCGTGCTCGCCCGCCTGGTAGACGAACTGGTTCGGCGCCCAGTCCGCGACGAACTTGCCGCGCACGCGGTAGAACGTGCGCCCCCCGTTCTCGTGCCACGACTCGAGCTTGCGGCCGGCTTTGTCCCAGAAATTCGCGGGCAGTTCCTCGACGCCCGTGTAGAGCAGGTCGGCATCCTCGATCGTCTTGTCGCTGTTGTAGTCCTCGGCGTGCACGCCGATGATCGCCGCCTTGATGCGAAGGTTGATGTCCTTCGACACCAGCGTGACCTTCGCGTGCGGGTGCTGCTGCTGCAACGCCAGCGTCTGCGACAGGATCGCGTTGTCGGCGCCGTGGCCGGGCAGGGTGGCGGGCAGTCCGCTCGCCAGCTGCTTCGTCTGGAAGAACAGCCGGCCGCTCGGTGGCTTCTTGCCGGTCGGCGCGTACTGGGCCGAGGGAAGCTCGAGGCCACGATCGATGTGTGGCTTGTCGGCGTTCGCCATCAGCTCGTCGAGGAAGCGACTCACCTGGCGCACGTTGCGCGCCGACTCGGACACGCCCTTCTTGCCGGCGTCGAGTTCCTCGAGCACGGTCATCGGGATGAAGATGTCGTGTTCCTCGAACCGGAAGATCGCCGAGGGGTCGTGCATCATGACGTTGGTGTCGAGGACGAAGATCCGGCGAGGCTCGGCGTGCTTCCTGCGGTTGGCCAAAACTTGCTCCGATGGTGGGCGAGGTTGGGGGGCGGTCGGAACGGACGGCCGCGGCGCGCTCAGAGACCGGTCGCCGCCGCGAGCACTTCTTCGGCGTGACCGGGCACCTTGACCTTGCGCCACTCGCGACGCAGGACACCCTTGCCGTCGATCAGGAAGGTGCTTCGCTCCACGCCCATGTACTTCCTCCCGTACATGCTCTTTTCCTTCCACACGTCGAAAAGCCGGCAGGCGACCTTGTCCGCGTCACTCAGCAGTTCGAACGGAAAACCGTACTTCCGCTTGAATTTTTCGTGCGACGCGACACTGTCGGGCGAGATGCCGACGATCGACACCCCGGCCTTGCGGAACTTCGGATGCAGATCCCGGAATGCTTCGCCTTCGCTCGTACAACCGGAAGTCGCGTCCTTCGGATAGAAATAAACGACGAGGCCCCCGCCTGCGGCGTCGGCGAGCTTCCACTGGCTGCCGCCCGTGGCGGGCAGGGCAAAGGGAGGGACCTTGCGGTCCAGGGCAACGGTCTTGTCGGCCATGGAATCGGTGTCTTCAGTTCTTGAGGGGTTCGAGGATCGCGTCGAGGTTCATGTGATCGCAGAGATCCATGAATTCCTCGCGCAGCGCCGCGATGTGGACCCTCGTCGGCACGTGCACGACCAGGTAGACCGAGAACATCGACGCGCCGGTGTGCGCCGCGTTGTAGGTTCGCGTCGTGATGTCGCCGATGTCGATGCCGCGCGAGGAGAAGAACCCCGACAACGCATTGAGCACGCCCGGCTGGTCGAGGCAGACGACGTCCGCCGTGTACGTGACCATGTCGGTGCGCGGCGGACGCTGCTCCGTGCGGCGCACGGTGATGGTCAGGCCCGACGATTCGCCGAGCTTCGTGAGTTCGGTTTCGAGCTTGGCCAGGGTGTGCCAGTTGCCTGCCACGAGCAGCAGCATCGCGAACTCGTAGCCGAGCGCCGTCATGCGGCTTTCGAGGACGTTCCCGCCGCAGTCGACCACCACCCGGGTCAGGTCGAAGACCAGCCCGGTGCGGTCGTTGCCGATGGCGCAAATCGCAATCAGTTGCTTCATGGGTCGTCGAACTCAGTTTAGCGGCGCAGGCCCTGCGCGGATACCGCGATTGTGCCTTGCTTCGCCGCTCGACGCTTCAGTAGCATGAGCGGTCGTCCGCTCGAGGTTCAGAACATGTTCAAGGGGAGCATCCCGGCGCTCGTCACGCCCATGCGTGCGGACGGCGCCGTCGATTACGCAGCGTGGGAAACGCTCCTCGACTGGCACGTCGCCGAAGGCACCGACGGCGTCGTCGTCGGCGGGACGACCGGTGAATCACCGACGCTCGAGTTCGAAGAACTCGCCGAACTCGTGCGGCGTGCCCGGGACCGCATCGGCGAGCGCATCCCGGTCATTGCCGGCAGCGGAACCAACTCGACGGCGAAGAGCGTCGAACTGTCGCGCGCGCTGGAAGCAGCGGGAGCCGACGCATTGCTCGCCGTCACGCCGTACTACAACCGGCCCACGCAGGAAGGCATGTTCCGGCACTTCAGCGCCATCGCCGACGCGGTGGCGGTGCCGCTGCTGCTCTACAACGTGCCAGGGCGCACGGCCTGCGACCTGTTGCCCGAAACGGTGGTGCGGCTGTCCAAGCATCCCCGGATCGCCTGCATCAAGGAAGCCACCGGCGACCTGTCACGCGCGGAAACGATCCTGCACGGCGCCCGGCCCGGCTTTCAACTGATCAGCGGCGATGACCCGACGGCCGCCGAACTTATGAAGCGCGGCGCCTGCGGTGTGATCTCGGTCACGGCGAACGTCGCGCCACGTGCGATGCACGACATGTGCGCGGCGGCCCTCGCTGGGCAGCACGCACAGGCCGCGTCGATCAACGAGAAGCTGATGCCGCTGCACCTCGCGATGTTCGTCGAGGCTAACCCGATCCCGGTCAAGTGGGCCGTCGCCCGACTCGGGCTGGTCGGCCCCGCCATTCGTCTCCCGCTTACACCCCTGTCGGAGCGGCTGCACGACGACGTGCTCGCGGCGATGAAGGCGGCTGGCGTCACCGGGGCCTAGCCCGGCACGGCGGGGGCGTGTACGCTTCGCCCCCGTCCGGAGAGGTGGCCGAGTGGTCGAAGGCGCTGGACTGGAATTCCAGTTACATCTTAACGGGTGTACGTGGGTTCGAATCCCACCCTCTCCGCCAGTCAAGCCGCCATCAGCACGCCCTTGCAGTCGGCGCACACGTAGCGAGCGCCGTCCTGTGCGCGCCGGTGCTTCGACGTCGTGATCAGGTGCATCTGGCACTCGCATCGATATTCCCAGCGACGTTGCAGGCGCGCGCCGGTGTTGCTCGTGTCGAAGCGGTGACATCGCGACGGTTCGACGTCGAAGACGTAACGCATGACGGTCTGCCACTCGGAGCCATGCGCGCTCGGCGGCACCATGAACCGCAGCGGGGCCTCGCGCTTGTCCTGGAGGTATCGCCACCAGACGACGATGTGGGCGAACTCGTGCGCGACGGTGTCGCGCAACATTGGTTCAGGGTTCTCGAGCAGCAGTACCTCGTTCAGGGCAATGCGGTGCTCGTTGCCGAAGGCCAGGCCGGCGGCGCGCCGTCGCGTGAACAGCGTGCAATCCACCGCGGGAAAGTCCGGGTGGATGGCAGTCACGAGATGCTGGCATTCGGCGACGCGCGCATCGAGCCGCGACTTCAGTACTTTGATCTTCATCGTTCTTCCATCCACTCGCTGCCGGCCGGGCCGACGACCGCGAGCGCACTCCCACGCCCTGTAGCGCGAACAGAACTTTGTCGAAATACGAGGCGTTTTGCCCGGGAAATGGAACCGCTTCGGAGCGTGGCGGACAACGATTCCCGCACGCGGCTGCGAACGCGAAAAACATTCCTTCATCGGTTCGACCAGTCGGACAAACGGCTGCGGAATCGGGCAACGCACCGGGCAGCGGACGTCGCTGCGCGGTGTAACCTTTGGCGATGAGACATAAGTCCGGGACCAAGCGCGCTTGCGCGGTGACCTGCGGTCGGGCGGGCGCAATGCTGCTGCTGCTCGCCGCGTGTGAGCGCTCGCCCGAACCCGAGACCATGCGCAGCTTCACGGGTCCGACGATGGGCACCACCTACCACGTCACGGTGGCGGGGCTTTCGCAGGACGACGGGCGCGCGAGGCGCGTGCAGCGCTGTGTCGCGACCGTCCTCGACCGGGTCGATGAGCACCTGTCGACGTACTCGCCCACCAGCGAAATCACGGCGCTGAATCGCAGCGCTGCAACCGACTGGATGCCGGTATCGGAGCCCCTGTTCGCGGTGCTCGCGGCGGCCAACCGTGTCAGCGTCGAAACCGACGGTGCATTCGACGTCACGGTCGCGCCGTTCGTGCGACTCTGGGGTTTTGGTCCTGGCGGCGCAAAGGACGCTGCGCCCGAACTGCCGCCTTCGCCCGAGTTCATCCACGATGCCGCGGCGATCACCGGCTACACCTGGCTCGAGCTCCGCACGTCGCCCGACCGCGCCGTACGCAAGAACCGCACGCCCCTGGAACTCGACGTCTGGCAGCTATCGCGATTTTCGTCGCCTGCCGAACGGTCGGACCGTATCGCACACGATCGACCCGCGGCTCGGTGAGCCGGTGCGTCACGGGCTTGCCTCGGTGACGGTTGCGCATTCGCGCGCAGAACTCGCGGACGCGTACGCGACGGCGTTGATGGTGCTCGGACCGGAGGAAGGCTACGTCGTTGCCCAGAGACTCGGTCTACCGGCGCTGTTCCTGGAGCGCATCGGCCAGTCGCAACAATTGCGCGAACGCGTGACGCCCGAATTCGAGCAGTTGCGCAGCCCCGCCCGGTAGGCTTCGCTATCATTCGACGATGGACCCGCTGATGAGGCTCCGGCGCCGACCGTTCATGGCGCCGCTGCTGTTTCCGCTGCTGGCGGTGCTGATGGCCGCGGCCGGTGTGTACTGGCTGGGCACCTGGGCGAAGACCACGGTCGTCGTGCTCGTGCGTCACGCCGAGGCCGGCGAAAATACGTCCGGCGATCCGGAACTGAGCGCCGCGGGGGAAAAACGCGTCGCCTCGCTCGGCAAGCTGCTCGACGATGTGCTGACGGATCGCCGGGTGGATTACCTGTATGCGGCGGACACGCGTCGCGCGCAGCAGACAGCCGCGCCGGTCGCAAACCAGTTCCGCCTGCCGATCAACGTGCTGGCGAGCAGCGACTGGTCGGGGCTGGCGTCGCGGATCCGGCGCGAGCACCGCGGCAAGACGGTGGTCGTGGTGGGGTATGCGACCACGTTGCCGGGCGTGATCAACCAGTTGAGCGGGGAAGCGGTTGCGATGCGCAACGACGAGTTCGACGCGATCTACGTCGTCGTGATACCCAGTCCCGGCCAGACCCGCGTATTCAGGCTGCGTTACGGGCCGCTGCGTGAAGCTATCTCAAGTGTTAAGTAGATGTTGTAACATGCTGATTTATCGATTTTTCTGACCGGCACCAGCAGCAAGCGCACGTTGTACGAATGCCTCGTGCTCGGCGATCCGCAGGTCCGCGAGCACCGAGTCGCGGATCGTGCCGTCCGCGTCGATCAGATAGGTGCCGCGACGCACACCGAATCCCAACGGGCCGTCCACGTCGTAGGCCTTCACCGCCTTCTTGTCCTGATCCGCCAGCAACGTGAAGTTGAGTCCGTGCTTCGCGGCGAAGCGCTTGTGCGATTCGGCGTCCTGCGGACTGACACCGACGACCCGGAGCTTGGCAGCGACAAGGTCCTTCTGCAGGTCGCGGAAGCTGCACGCCTCCTTGGTGCAGCCGGGGGTGAAATCCGCCGGGTAGAAATAGAGGATCAGCGCACCTTCGGCGAGCAGCGACTTGAGTGTGTGTCGCTTGCCGTCCTGGTCCGCGAGTTCGAACTCCGGGGCACGGGTGCCGTTCTTGAGCATGTTCAGTCCCTCGCTGCGGCGGCGGTGATTGCGCCGGAATGGTCC
>JAJTCR010000174.1 GCA_021325695.1 Steroidobacteraceae bacterium
CCGATCGTGCGCAGCCGCCCGCCGAGATTCTGCGTCATGGCCTGCGCGGTCGAGAGGTGACCGCGGCTGTCCTGCTCGACCGCGACGGGCGCGCCTTGCACTTCCATGGCAGTACCGAGCCTTTCCTTTGGCATACCGGAACCGCATCGCTCGAACTCCCCTCGATCGTGCGACCGGGACTGCGTGTCCAGGTGCGCCGCGCAATTCAGGAGGCCGTGCGCGAACATCGCCGTACCGACAAAACCGTCATGCTCGATGGCGACGGCGGCCTGAAGCGCGTGCGTGTCCAGGTCGAACCGGTCACCGAGGACGACAACCGCCGGCTGGCGATGGTGCTGTTCAGCCTGACACCCGCACCGGTCGTGCCGGCACAGTCCACCGACCCGGACCTGCCGCGAAACCTGGAGCAGGAATACGACGAGGCGCGGCGTGAGCTTTCGATCGCGCTGGAGGAGGCCGAGCGCGGCAACGACGACCTGCGGATCGCCAACGAGGAGTCGCTCTCGCTCAACGAGGAGCTGCAATCGTCCAACGAGGAGCTCGAGAGTTCCAAGGAGGAACTCCAGTCGCTGAACGAGGAACTCGCCACGGTCAACGCCCAGCTCGAGGAAAAGATCCTGGAACTGGCGAAATCCAACGATGACCTGGCCAACCTCGTGAGCAGTTCACGGGTGGCCACCGTGGTGATCGATCGAGAACGAAGGATACGACGATTCACCCCATCGGCGAGCGAGGTCTTCAGGCTGCAACCCGGCGACGAAGGACGCCTGCTCAGCGACATCTCCAGCCGGGTTGCCGATCCGAACTACGCGCGCGATCTTCTGCGCCTGGACCAAGCCGGCGGCCCGGTGGACGCGGAACTGGCGCACGAGGACGGCAGGACATACCTGCGTCGCCTGCTGCCTTTCCGCAAGGCCGACGGGACCGTGGAAGGCGTCGTCACCACATACGTGGACGTCACACCGCTGCGCAATGCAGCGCGCCGACGCCATGAACTCGTCGCCGTCCTGCAGGATTCGAACGACGCGGTGATCGTGTACGACCTCGAAGGGGTCGTACTCGAGTGGAACAACACCGCGGCACGCACGTACGGGTACCGGCGCGAAGAGATTGTCGGCAAGAGCATGTTCAACCTCGTGCCGGAGAGTGCCCGGGACGAGCTGCGGCGCCAGATTGCGGGTGCTCGTGTCGAAGGCCACATCGGCCCGGACGATGCGCGCCGCGTGCGACACGACGGCGTCACCGTGACGGCCTCCGTGACCGTTTCCGTGCTTCGTGATGACCGCGGTGCGGTATACGCGCTGCTGTCCACTGAGCGGGACATCACGGAGCGCCTTCAAGCGGCAAAGGAGATGTACTTCCGACGCCTGGCCGACCTCATCCCCGCGCTGCTGCGGGTCGAGGACGTCTACGGCAGCACGGAGTTTGCGAACCAGGCCTGCGCCGACTTTGCGGGACTGGCACGCACCACCTTGCTCGACCATGGGTGGCTCGACCTGATGAGCCCGGAGGATCGACCGGGATATCTCGCCGCGTTCAATGCCGCAGTCACGCGGCGGGCGAGGTTCGACGTCGACTACCGCTGGCGACGCGCAGACGGTTCGTATCGATGGGTGCGGTCGATGAGCGTCCCGCACTTCCTGGATTCCGGAGAGTTCGCCGGCTACGTGGCGCTGGCGGTCGACGTCGAGGACCGCAAGCGGACCGAAGGCGAGCTACTGACGGCCGATCAACGCAAGGACGAATACCTCGCGACGCTGGCGCACGAACTCAGAAATCCGCTCGCCTCGATGCGTAATGCAGTCGTCCTGATGTCCAGAGGCGACCCGGCGGGTCCGCAGACGTCGTGGGCGATCGGGGTGATGTCCCGGCAGGTCGACTCGCTCACGAAGTTGCTCGACGACCTGCTCGACGTTGCGCGAATCGCGCGTGGAAAAGTACAGCTGAACTTGGCTCCCATCGACCTGGCGGTCGCCGTGGAGCGCGCGCTCGAAGTCTGCGGTCCGCAGATCGAATCCAGGCAGCAACGCCTGACCACGAATCCCGGCACCAGCTCCCTGTTCGTCGAGGGCGACCTGCTGCGGCTCACGCAGGTCCTGACCAACCTTCTCAATAACGCCTCCAAGTACACGGAGACCGGAGGCGCGATCCGCGTGGACGTCGAGCGAAGCGAGGACGATGCGCTCATACGCATCAGCGACAACGGTGCCGGCATTGCCGCGGACATGCTCCCGCGGATATTCGACATGTTCGCCCAGGCGGACAGGACCCTCGACCGGGCAAAAGGCGGGCTGGGCCTCGGCCTGACCCTCGTGCGACGACTCGTTGAACTTCATCATGGGACCGTGGAAGCCACGAGCGCCGGCCTCGGAGAGGGGAGTCAATTCGTCATGCGCCTGCCGGCGCTGCCCGCGATTCCTTCAGCGCCGGTCGACGTTCCGGATACCGATGACCGGCGCCTGCAGGCCACAAGGCGCGTGCTGATCGTCGACGACAATACGGACGCGTCCGAGTCGTTGGCGATGTTGTTGCGGCTGCGGGGCCACGACGTTCGCACCGCTCGGGACGGCGAGAAAGCCTTGCGGATTATCGAGCGACATCCGATGGACGTTGCCATCCTCGACATCGGCCTGCCGGGGCTCGATGGCTACCAGCTTGCCAGGGTGCTGCGCGGTAGTGGCGCGTCGACACGCACGACGTTGATCGCGTTGACGGGTTACGGCCAGCCGGACGACGTGACGCGCGCGGCCGCGGCTGGATTCGACCATCACATCGTGAAGCCCGCCGATCCCGACAGCATCGCAACCCTCGTCGAGGCCGCCGACATCCTGGCGGGACGCAAGGAACAGCCTCGTCAGTGATGTGAATTCAGCCGAACGATAGGCCTCACTGTCGAGCAGCTCCGTTCCGGTCTCGTGCGTGCGGCAGCGCACGGAGCGTATGCGCCCCTCCCCGTACTCTCGCGCGTCGCCCTCCCTGCTAACCGCCGATCAAGCGGCACGCCGGCCCCTGAATTGGCATGAATTCACCGCACCCATGAACGACAGCACCGCCGGGCCTTCGCGGGACCTGCTCTCGACCGACGAGGTCGCCACTCGCACGATCGCGACCTCCTGGGATCCCTACGAGGTCTGGCTGACTCGCGTCAAACTGCCTCGCGAGCTCGCGGCCGACCGCCTCATCACCGGCGTCGGGCGCGCACCGCGCAAGTCGCCGGAGTAAAGGTTTCCGGCGACAACTCCGCTACGACGACGGCGAACCCAGCTTGACGATGCACGTCGTCACCTACATCGCGTCTCCACGGCACGGCCTATAACGCTCCCCCCGGCCCGAATCGCGGTCGAGTTCCAAGTCAGGAGACGAGCAATGAGCAAGTATGACAACGACCGTGAGGTCAAGAAGGATGCTGCGGGCGTGGCGGGTGGTGCCTTTGCAGGTGGGGCCCTGGGGACTGCCGCTGGTGGCGCGCTGGCAGGCGCGGCGGCTGGTGGCCTCGGTGGTCCGGCCGGTGCTGCAATCGGTGCGGCGGTAGGCGCCGTGGCGGGCGCCCTGAGCGGCAAGGCCATCGCTAACAGGATCAACCCCAAGGCCGAAGACGAGCATTGGCGGGCGAATTACTCCTCGCAAGCGTACGTGCCGTCCGATTCCAAGTACGACGACTTCGCCCCGGCCTACAAGCTGGGCTACGAGCGTTACCCGGACTACAACGGCCAATCGTTCGATCAGGCCGAACCCGACCTGCGTCGTGATTGGGATACCCGGCGTGGCGACTCGCGCCTTTCCTGGGACGAGGCGAAACATGCGACGCGCGATGCGTACAACCGCGCGCGCGACTCGGTCGAGCGGATGACGCCCGGCGATTCCGACCGCGACGGCAAGTAGCGCCAGCGCGGATTCCGGCGGCAGCGCAGTCGGCACGGCTGCGTCGGCCGTCGGAACGGCACGCAAGGGCCGAGTCCATGTTCGCCCGTGTTGAGAGTATGCTGATTGTCCCTGGGGCGATGACGGAAAACGGCCGGGCGGCCCACCGCTTCCCGGCCGTTTTCATGTGGTCGGCTGCAGCAATGAGGGTCAGCAGGATGTGATACTGCGGCGTGCGCAACCCGTGGAAGCGCGGGACGCGGATGGCCATTCGCCCGCTCATGCTGCAACCCGGACCTCGGACCTCGAAAGTGTGCCGATTTGCGATCCCGAAGTTCGTCACGATCGCGGCGTCCGTGCTAGCCAACCTCGCACTACTCGCACCGTCGCCCACGATCGGCGCCACGCCGAACTCTCTCGAGGCGCAGGTGGCGCAAGTGCTGCACGAGGAAGGCCTCTCCGGCGCTGTCTGGGCCCTCGTGCAGCCGGGACGCACTGACGTCGGTGCCGCCGGTTACAGCGATGCGCCGCCGGCGGCGCCGATGCGACCGGACCACCGGGTTCAGGTCGGTTCGGTCGGCAAGGTGGTGCTCGCCGTCGGCATTCTGAGACTCGTCACGGAGGGACGCCTGTCGTTGGACACGCCCGTGGTCGAGTTGCTGCCCGAGCTGCCGCTGGCCAATGACTGGTCCCGCACGGATCCGGTGCGCGTGAAGCATCTGCTCGCGCACACGGCCGGGCTCGACCACAGTCGCTTCTGGCAGGTGTTCAGCCTCGAACCCACGCCCGACACAACCCCTTGGTCGAATCGGTCCGCGGCGACTCGTCACTGTTGCGCGTGCAGTCGCGCC
>JAJTCR010000175.1 GCA_021325695.1 Steroidobacteraceae bacterium
CGCGCGGAGGATCCCGAGTTCCACGCACCGGTGCCGATCATCGTCGTCGCGTATCCCGGCGCCGACCCGGCGGACATCGAGCGCCTGATCGTCGACCCGATCGAGGACGCGATCAGCGAGCTGGACGACATCAAGCGCATGGACAGCCGCTCGCTCGACGGCGTCGGCATCATCCAGGTCGAGTTCGAGTGGGACCAGGACCCGGACGAGAAGTACGACGAGGTCGTCCGTGAAGTGAACCGCATCCGACCGGACCTGCCGGCAGACATTGCGGATCTCGAGGTGCGGCGCACGGGCTCGGGCCTGGTCAACATCGTGCAGGTGGCGCTCGTCAGCCAAGACGCGACCTACCGCGAGCTCGACGAACTCGGCCGCACGCTGCGCGACGACGTCGAGACCGTCCCGGGCGTGCGGCGCGCCGAGGTCTTCGCGCTGCCGAAGCCCGAGGTTCGTGTCGCCGTCGACCTCGAACGCATGGGTCGAGCAGGCGTCACGCTGGGCCAGGTGGAGGCAGCGATCCGCGGCGAGAACGCGGCCATTCCCGGCGGGGCCGTCGACGTCGGGCTGCGCAAGTTCAACGTCAAGACCTCGGGCAGCTACGACTCGCTCGACGAAATCGCAGACACGATCGTCGGCAGTCGCGCCGGCCGGATCGTGCGCCTGCGCGACGTGGCCGCGGTGACCTGGGAGACCGCGGAACAGCTCTACGTCGGCCGCTTCGAGGGGCGTCGCGCCGTCTTCCTCGCGGCCAGCGCCAAGGACCGCGTCGACGTGTTCGACGTGCGCGACGGCATCCAGGCCAGGCTCGACGCGTTCGAGCAGCGCCTGCCGCCCAACGTGACGCTCGAGCGGGGCTTCGACCAGACACGCAACGTCGGCCACCGGCTGAAGCGCCTGGGACTCGACTTCTCGATCGCGATCACGCTCGTGCTGCTCACGCTGGTCCCGCTCGGCCTGCGCGCTGCAACGGTCGTCATGATCTCGATCCCGCTGTCGCTGTCGATCGGGCTCGCGGCGTTGTACTTCAGCGGCTTTTCGCTGAACCAGCTCTCGATCGCCGGATTCGTGCTCGCGCTCGGCCTGCTCGTGGACGACTCGATCGTCGTCGTCGAGAACATCGCGCGCTACCTGCGCGCCGGCTACTCGCGGGTCGAGGCGGCGATCGCCGCCACCGACCAGATCGCGCTCGCGGTGCTGGGCTGCACGGCGACGCTGCTGTTCGCGTTCCTGCCGCTGCTGTTCCTGCCGGAAGGTTCCGGGCTCTTCATCCGTTCGCTGCCGGCCTCGGTGCTCTACACGGTGGCTGCGTCGCTGTTCGTCGCGTTGACCGTGATCCCGTTCCTCGCGTCCCGGATGCTCGCGGTGGATCGCGGCGACGGCAGCCACGAGCAGGGCAACCGTGCGTTGCGGGCGCTCATGCGATTCATCCACGGCATCTATGCGCCGGCGCTGCGCGTGGCGCTCTCGGCGCCGCGGCGCACGCTGCTGGCCGCGCTCGCGTTCGTGCTGGCGTCGTTCGCCGTCGCCGCGGCGCTCGGCTTCAGCCTGTTTCCGAACGCTGACATTCCGCAGTTCCGGATCGAAATCGAGACGCCGACCGGCGCGAGCGTCGCCGACACCGACCGGGCCGTGCGCTTCATCGAGGACGAGCTCGCCCGGCACGAGGAGATCCGCCACTGGTTCGCCAACGTCGGGCATGGCAATCCGCGCGTCTACTACAACATCTTCCCCGAGGAGACCAAGGCCAACACCGGCGAGGTGTTCATCGAACTCGAGCGCTTCGATCCCAGGCAGACGCCTGCACTGCTCGAGCAGTTGCGGACGAAGTTCGATGCCTACCCCGGTGCACGGATCATCGTCGAGGCGTATCGCAACGGTCCGCCGATCAACGCGCCGATCGAGATCGCGATCGTCGGCCCGGACCTCGACGAGTTGCAGCGCTACGCGAACGAGGCGGAGGCGATCATCGCCGCCACGCCGGGCACGCGTGACGTCGACAATCCGGCGCGCAGGGTGCGCACGGACCTCGACCTCAACGTCGACACGGACAAGGCTGCGCTGCTGGGCGTCGCACCGGTCGAGGTCGACAGGACGGTGCGCGCCGCGGTGGCAGGCCTCACGGTGGGCAAGTTTCGCGAGACCGACGGCGACGAGTACGACATCACGGTGCGGCTGCCGATGCAGCGCCGCCAGCAATTGAGCGCACTCGACTACATCCAGGTGTCCTCGGCGACGGGACAACCCGTACCGCTGCGCCAGCTGACGAACCCGGAGTTCTCGACGGCACCCAGCTCGATTCGTCGGCACGACCGGTTGCGCGAGATCATCGTCACGGCCTACACGAGCGCCGACGCCAACATCGCGGCCGTGACGCAGGACGTGCTGCAGCGACTGGGCGAGCGGCTCGAGCTGCCACCGGGTTATTCGATCCGCGCGGGTGGCGAGCTCGAGGCGCAACAGGAAACGTTCGGCGGCATCGGCACGGCGGTGCTGGTCGCGATCTTCGGCATCCTCGCGGTGCTCGTGCTCGAGTTCGGCAGCTTCCGCTCGATGCTGATCGTCGCGGGCGTGATTCCGCTCGGCATGGCGGGCGGGTTCCTCGCGTTGCTCGTGACGGGTTACGACCTCTCGTTCACGGCGACGATCGGCTTGGTCGCGCTGATCGGCATCGAGATCAAGAACTCGATCCTGCTGGTGGACTTCACCAACCAGCTGCGCGAGCAGGGCGTCCCGCTCGACGAGGCCGTCACGCAGGCGGGTGAGATCCGGTTCCTGCCCATCGTCCTCACCTCCGCCACCGCGATCGGCGGCCTGCTGCCACTCGCCGTGCAGGGCTCGGGACTTTATTCGCCGCTCGCGATCGTGATCATCGGCGGCCTGGTGTCGTCGACGCTGATCGGACGGCTCGTGACGCCGGTGATGTACAAGATGCTGCCGCCCCGCGTGGAAGCGAAGGCGGACGCGGCGGTGGATGCGTCCCGTGCGAAGCCCGCGGCCGCCTAGGCACTACTTCTTCAGCAGTTCGCCCACGTCCAGTCCGAGTCGCTCGATCGTCGAGCGCACGCGCGGCCACTCCTGCGCGAGGAACCGCTGGCGTTCGTCCCGCATCAACTCGGTGCGGGCGCCCGGGGTGACGAACATGCCGCGTCCGCGGCGTTTCTCGACCAGGCCCTCGTCGACGAGTTGCTGATAGCCCTTCAGGACCGTGAGCGGGTTGAGCGTGTGCTCGGCGGCGACGCTGCGGACCGACGGCAGGGCGTCGCCCTCGGCCAAGGTTCCCTCGAGGATCATCGCCACGACCTTGTCGCGCAGCTGGCGATAGATCGGCTGGTTGTCGTTCCAGTGGGAGTCCATTCTGAAGCTGCGGGTCTCGGGGCGGGCCGCGGTGGTGCGCTGCTTTACTGTAGCAGAACACCGACGGCCGACCGCTCAGGGACGTCCGATCGCCAACCCCACAGCCGCGGTCGCATCGAAAGCCGACGTCGTGATGGCCTTGGGCGACGCCGACCTCGATGCGACCGCGTAACCAGCGAACAGCCAGACGATGACGGCAAGGGTGATGGCCAGGTACCTGTCCGACGCTCGCATGACCGAATCCTCTCTCTACGTCCGTGATATATCTCTGTGGTGTTGTAGTTAACTACAACACTAAACACTTTGCAAGACCCTTCTGCGGACTTGGCCGGGGGCGGCCGCGAGCCGCCCCGTCGCCTCTTGCAGCGCGGTAAAATCAGCGATCGACCATCGCAGTCCGGGGCGTCCGCCGCGGCCTCGACTCGTACGAACGAACAACCAGCAGAGAGAACCCCCATGAAGACTCCCGTCAACGTCGCCATCACCGGCGCCGCGGGCCAGATCGGCTACGCACTCGCCTTTCGCGTCGCGTCGGGCCAGATGCTCGGTCCGGACCAGCCGGTCAACCTGCACCTGCTGGAAATCACGCCGGCCTTGGGCGCGCTGCAGGGTGTCGTCATGGAACTGAACGACTGTGCTTTCCCGACGCTGAGCCGCATCGTCGCCACGGACGATGCCAGGGTCGCCTTCAAGGATTGCCACGTCGCGTTGCTGGTCGGCGCGCGTCCCCGCGGCCCGGGCATGGAGCGCAAGGACCTGCTGCTGGCCAACGCGCAGATCTTCTCGGCGCAAGGCAAGGCGCTCGATGCGGTCGCCGATCGCAAGGTGCGCGTGCTCGTGGTCGGCAACCCGGCCAATACGAACGCGCTGATCGCGATGAAGAACGCTCCCGGCCTCGACCCGAAGCGGTTCACCGCAATGGTGCGTCTCGATCACAACCGCGCGCTGTCGCAGCTCGCCGAGAAGACGGGCAGCCACGTCAGCGACCTGCGCAAGGTCGTCATCTGGGGCAACCACTCGGCGACCCAGTACCCCGACCTGCACCACGCGACGGTCGACGGCAAGCCGGCGCTCTCGCTCGTGGACCAGGCGTGGTACGCGGACACGTTCATCCCGGTCGTGCAGCAGCGCGGCGCCGCGATCATCAAGGCGCGCGGCGCATCGTCGGCGGCCTCCGCGGGCTCGGCGGCGATCGATCACATCCGCGACTGGGTGCTGGGCACGCCGAACGGCGACTGGGTGTCGATGGCCGTGCCGTCCGACGGGAGCTACGGCATTCCCGAGGGCGTGATCTACGGCTATCCCGTGACCTGCAGCGGCGGCAAGTACGAGATCGTGCAGGATCTACGGCTATCCCGTGACCTGCAGCGGCGGCAAGTACGAGATCGTGCAGGACCTCGCCATCAACGAATTCAGCCGTGCACGCATGAAGGCCACGCACAAGGAATTGCTGGAAGAACGCGACGGCGTGAAGGACCTGCTGTAGGAAGTGTGTCTAGTGACTAGCGGATACTCGGACGGCCTCCGGCCGACTGCCGGAAAAGTCCAACAGAGCCAGCGACGGGCGTAAGCGGCAACGGCCGCGCCGGCCGAGTCCACCCCAAGGCATGAACACCGGACACAAGCGTCGCCTGCGCGACGTGGTCTTCGGTCCTCCCCGCGATCCGCTCGCGCCGGAGACACGCAAGCAGCTTGCGTTGATCGCGTTTCTCGCGTGGATCGGCATCGGCGCCGACGGTCTCTCGCCTATGGCCCGGCCGAGGCGTTCATCGCGCTCGGCGACCACAGCCAGCTCGCGCTCTACCTGGCCTTCGCCACGGCCTTCACGGTCTTCGTCATTTCGCTCGCGTACAACCAGGTCATCGAGCTGTTCCCGAACGGCGGCGGCGGCTACAAGGTAGCGACCAAGCTGGTCGGCCCCCACGCGGGCCTCGTCGCGGGCTCCGCCTTGATCGTCGACTACGTGCTCACGATCGCGATTTCTGCGGCGAGCGGAGTCGACGCGCTTTTCAGCCTGCTTCCGCCCGTGCACCAGGTGGTGAAGCTCGAGGCCGCCGCGGTGGTCGTCATCCTGCTGATCTACCTGAACCTGCGCGGCATGCGCGAGTCGATCCTGCTGCTCGCCCCGATCTTCATCGGGTTCTGCGTCACGCACTTCGCGCTGATCGCCTACGGCATCGCCAGTCACGGCTCCGACCTGTTGCCGGAGGTGCGTGCCACGGTCGAGCAGACCCGGGACCTTGCCGGAAACGTCGGCTGGTTCTTCGTTCTCGCGTTGTTCCTCAAGGCGTACTCGCTGGGCGGCGGCACCTACACCGGCATCGAGGCGGTGTCCAACAACGTCAACACGCTCAAGGAGCCGCGCGTGCGCACGGGCAAGTGGACGATGTTCCTCATGGCCGTGTCGCTGAGCCTCACGGCCGCGGGCATCATCCTGCTCTACCTGCTGTGGGACGTGCAGCCTTCACGCTCCGGCGAGACTCTCAATGCCGTCGTGTTCGGCGACATCATCGCGAGCCTCGGCTACGACGACGCCACGAGCCACGCGATGCTGGTCGCGGTGCTCGCGTTCGAAGGGGCGCTGCTGTTCGTCGCGGCCAACACCGGGTTTCTCGGCGGCCCGGCCGTGCTCGCGAACATGGCGGTCGATCGCTGGGTGCCGAACCAGTTCAGCGCGCTGTCCTCGCGCCTCGTCACGCGCAACGGCGTTCTGCTGATGGGCGCGGCTGCGCTTGCGGTGCTCGTCTGGACCGAGGGCTACGTCGCGCTGCTGGTCGTGCTGTACACGGTGAACGTGTTCATCACGTTCGCGTTGTCGCTGCTCGGCCTGACCATTTACTGGTGGCGGCAGCGGCGCGACGTCGAGCACGCGCGACGCAAGCTGGCGCTCGCGTCGTTCGCGCTGGTGATCGTCGTGGCGATCCTCGCGGTGATCGTCGTCGAGCGTTTCCTGCAGGGGGGCAGCATCACGCTCGTGATCACCTCGAGCGTCGTCGCGGTCGGGTGGCTGATCCGGCGGCACTATTCGCGCATCCGCGAGCGCACCGTGGCGCTCGAGCGCGGACGCCGCTGGAAGATGCACGACCTGCCGGGCGCGCCGCCCGCGTTGCAGCCCGCCGAACCGACCGCCGTGTTCCTGACCGGCGCCAACCGTGCGCTGGGTTTGCACACAGTCGAGCGAATCGAGGCGCTGTTCCCGAAGCACTTCCGCAATTTCGTGTTCGTCAGCGTCGGGACGGTCGACAGCGAGGCCTATGGCAGCGAGCAGTCGCTTACGACGCTGCAATACGAGACGCGCGCGGTGCTCGATGCGCTCGTCAACTTCGCCCACTGCCGCGGCAAGGGGTCCTGCTGGTTCGACGCCTACGGCGCCGACCGCCTGCGGGAACTCGAACGGCTCGCGCTCGAGGTGCGCGACCGGTTCCCCAACAGCGTGTATTTCGCCAACCGGCTGGTGTTCGAGCACGACTCGTGGTGGACGCGCTGGCTGCACAGCCAGACGCCGCTCGCCATGCAGCGACTGCTCAACCTGCACGGGCTCGAGCTCGTGATCCTTCCGGTGATGCTGGACGACAGACCGGAGCCGGCCGCCAAGGCCAGGATCGCGTCCGCTTGAGGCCGGGTGCCTTTGACGGGTGACCCCAGGGGCTCGCAGGGGACGCGTGCTGCCGACTACGACTCCGCGGCCTTGGGCAGGTTGACCACGTTGCTGGGGGCAACCGTCCTCGCCTCGACCTTCTCGGCGGTGCACACCATGGTGCCTTCGACGCGCGCGCCGCACGTCATCTGCAGCGTGCGATACCGGATGGCGCCGGTGATGCGCGCATTCGCCTGCAACTCGATGAAGTTCTCCACTTCCAGGTCGCCGCAGATCGTGCCGTTGACGACGGCATCGTGGACGTGGACGTTGCCTTCGATCCGGCCGTGCTCGCTCAGCACCAGCAGCCCGTGAGTCTCCTGTTTCGACACCACGTTGCCGATGACCTGGCCATCGATTCGCACGCCGTCCGTGACGATGACGTCGCCGGCGATCTGGACACCGGTTGCGATGAGGCTGGACAACCGCGACACGTCGATGGAGGGCTGGTCGGTCTTTCTGCGAAACATCATATGGTCCTCGAAAATGTCCCGGGTCCCGTCAGCGCGGCTTGCCCGTACGGCCGCTCTGCGCGTTGAAGAACGCCAGGCGGCTCTCCAGCGCGTTCGCTTCCTCGTTCAGTACCGCGACCTGGCGTGCCAGCGCTTCACGCGTCGAACGCTCCAGCTCGAGTTCGGTGCGGGTCCGCTCCAGGTCTGCGCGCAACGCAGCGTTCTGCTGCGTCATGTCCTTCAGGGCCGTCGCCGTCGCGAGATTGTCTGCCATGAGTTCGCGCCCGATGGCGACGGCCAGGAACACGAGCGCGGCTACGGCCACCAGCTGCAGGACCTGCGTGAAACGACGGTGGCTGCTGAACTCCAGGCGCGCCGTCGCGAGCTTCAGTGTCGGTGTGATCGCGGTCCCGCGCATCAGTTCGCGTTCCGGGCGAGAACGTTCTCCAGCACCTGGCCGGGCGCGACGCGCTCGCCGTTGCGGATCACTTCGAAATGCAGGTGCGGCCCGGTGGAGCGGCCGGTGGAGCCCACGGCGGCGATCTTCTGCTGCGGCATCACGAGCTCGCCCGCGCGCACGTACAGCTTCGAACAGTGACCGTAAAGCGTCTGCAGCCCCTGGCCGTGATCGATCACGATGGCGTTGCCATACGGCCCGCGGAAGCCGGCCGAGACCACGCGTCCGCCACCGCTCGCCAGGATCGCCGTGCCATGCATCGCGGGAATGTCGAGCCCCATGTGCCGCGCCAGCCGGCCTGTGAAGGGATCGTGCCGGACACCGTAGCCGGAGCTGATTCGTGGCATGCGGCCCTGCACCGGCGAGCGGTTCGGGTATGCGAGTGTCGTGAGTTCGCGGTCGGCGAGGACGCCTGCGATGCGATCGAGCGACGCCTGCAGCAGCGCGGCCTCCGTCTCGAGGTGGTCGAGACCGAGGCCGTAGTCGCCCACGACCTGCTGCGCGGCAGCGATCGAGAGCGAGGTCTCGCCGCCCACTGGCAGCAGCGGACCGCCCCGGGGCGAGTCGTCATTCGTGCGCGACGCGTCGCCGGCGTGATGTCGTGCATCCTTCCTTGACGGTGCGAGCTTCGACGGCACGAGCCCGAGCCGCCTCGCGAGCGCCGCCGCCTCGATTTCGAGACGCGTCAGTCGGCCCGACAGTTCGCCGATCCGGTCGACGACCGCGACGCCTTCGGGCCGCTCGGCGTCGAGTGTTCCACCGCCGGCTGCGCTGAGGGCGGCGAATGTCTCGCGCGCATCGTGCTGTGCAATGCGATAGCCCAGCACGGTGCAGGCGGACATGAGCACGACCGCCACGATCGCACCGCAGGCCAGCACGCGACCT
>JAJTCR010000176.1 GCA_021325695.1 Steroidobacteraceae bacterium
CGGACCTCGAAGCCCACCTCGACGTGCGCCTGCTGAATCGCACGACGCGCCGACTGTCGCTCACGGAAGCGGGCCAGTCGTTCTACGAGCATGCCGTGCAATTGCTCGCGGACCTCGACGACGCCGTGGCGTCCGTGCGCGTCGCGGCGACGGCGCCCAAGGGCACGCTGCGGCTCACGTGCGGCGTGAGTTTCGGTATCCGTTACCTCGCGCCGGCGCTCGCGGACTTCGCCGCCGAACACGCGGAAGTGCTGTTCGACCTCGACGTGTCCGATCGTGCCGTCGACCTCGTCGAGGAGGGGTTCGACCTTGCCATACGGATCGGCAGCATCGGGCAGCACGGGATGGTGTCGCGACGGCTCGGGTGGACGCAGATCGTCTGCTGTGCCGCGCCGGTCTACCTCGAGCGTGCGACGGCGCCGCTCGCGGTCCCGTCGGACCTCGCGCGGCACGAGTGCCTGAGCTACGCCAACGTGGGCCTGCCGAACGCCTGGCGGTTCGTCGACTCGGAGGGTCGGTCCGAAGACGTCACGGTCCGCATCGCGCCGCGGCACCGCGCCAACAACGGCCAGTTGCTCGCGTCGCTCGCCACGCAGGGGCTCGGCATCGTCTACACGCCGGACTTCATCGTCGCAGAGGAAATTCGCGCGGGACGACTCGTCTCGCTGTTGCCGGGGTATCGGCCACCCCGCTCACCGATCGCGGCGGTGTATCCGAGCCGGCGACACCTCTCGGCGAAAGTGCGGGTCATCGTCGACTACCTCGCGCGACGTTTCGCACGGGAGCAGCCGTGGCAACTCGACGGGGAGGGCGGCATCGACCCGCCGCCGGATCAGTGATCGTGATCGTGACCGTGGCCCGGACCGGCGTCGGCGGTCCAGGTCGGATCCTCGAAGTACTTGCCGTAAGCGTTCAGGGCGCCGTGCACCAGTCTCGCGCCGTCGTGCCGCGACCTCGCGGGATCGTCGCCGCGCAATAGCGCCACACCCTGCAGCAGGTCGCCGACGACGTAGTGCAACTGCGCGTCGGCGGCGGGCGGCAGCTTGCAGTGCGTCACGATCGTGTTCACCTCGCGCTCGATCTTCGCGGCGAGCGCCGTGTATTGCGCGTCCGTCTCGCGGCCCTCGTGGATCGCCGGATGGTCAGCGTCGAACGCGGCGCGGATTGCGGCCATGCCGGTCCGCAACGACGCATCGGTCGGCCAGCGCTTGCCGTCCTGCAATTCGAGTTTGGTGACGAGCGCGGAGGCACCTCCATGCTGGTGTCGCTCGTGGGCGCGATCCGATTCGCTGCCCACGGCCGCTCCGGAGGCGACGACGCAGAACCAGGCAAGCAAGGTGAGCAGACGGGTGTCGCGCATGACCGTGACCTTCTCCGATGGGGGATGACGTGAATTCTACGGACTCGGCCGCGTCCCGCCTTGATTCAGAACAAGCGCTCGAACAGCGACGCGACTGCCCGCCACGCCACGTCGAGGTTGCTGCCCGTCATGGCGGCCAGCCAGAGCAGGCCGCCGAGGTAGCCGGCCGCTGCGACCGTGGAGACGTAGCCCAGCAGCACGAGGGCCCCGTCGCGCTCGGTGAGGCCGAGACACAGCAGGATGATCGCGACGGCCGGCAACGTGTTGTTGAAGGGCACGAGCGGGAGCGGGATCATCAGCAACAGCACGGCCAACGACAGCACGATGCCATTGACGCTGTTGATGCCGTCGGTCGCGGTGAGCCTGAGCAGTCGTGGCCGCACCAGGTGCTCGAACTGGGCGGCGGCGCGTGCGGCGCGTTCCAGCACCTGCTGCACGGTGTCGCCCGGCAATGCGCGATCGAGCATCCGGTCCGGCAGCCAGGGCACGCGGTTCTGCACGATCGCCCACGCGATCACCAGCATCGGTGCGCCGAGCGCGGTGCTCATGAAGGGCACCGTCACGGGCAGCACGAACGGCACCGCCAGGATCGCGCAGAAGATCAGCAGACCCTGTTCGCCGACGAGCCCTAGCAGTTCACGCAAGGTCACGGCGTGGCCGGCCACGGCGGTACGCGTCGTCTCCAGCGCTTCCGACAGGCGGACCTCGGGGTTCCGGAACTTCACTGCGGTCATGGGCGCGTAGGTTACCCGGTGCACCCTCCGCTGCTCGCAAACCCTTTTCACGCACGTGGTTGACGGCCGCCGCGGATGGGGCAAGCTCTGCGTCATGCCGAAGCACACGACCCTCTGGATAGGGACGCGCAAGGGCATGTTCGCCTTGCGCGCCGATGCGCGACGACGCGCCTGGAAGCTGGTCGGGCCGCAGTTCCTCGGGCACGTCATTCACCACGTCGTGCAGGACCCGCGCGAGCCCCGGGTCGTGCTGGCGGCCGCAAAAACCGGTCATCTCGGACCGACGGTGTTCCGCTCGACCGACCGCGGGCGGACGTGGACGGAAGCGCGGCAACCGCCGGCGTTCCGGAAGGCGACCGACGGCGAGTCGCTGCGCGCGGTCGACGCCGTGTTCTGGCTCACGGCGGGGCACGCGAGCGAACGCGGCACCTGGTATGCCGGCACGTCGCCGGCGGGCCTGTTCCGCAGCGACGACGGCGGCGAGACCTGGGAGCCGGTCGCGGGATTCAACGACCATCCGATGCACGCGACGTGGATCCAGGGCCCGGGCTCGCCGATCGGCCAGCTGCTCCACTCGGTGCGCGTCGATCCGCGTGACACGCGCCACCTCTACCTGGGCGTCTCGAGCGGCGGCGTCTTCGAGTCGATCGACGGCGGCGGCGACTGGCGTCCCCTCAACGCCGGCGTTGCCGCGGATTTCCTGCCGGACCCGGACCCGCAGTACGGCCACGACACGCACTGCCTGGACTTGCACCCGGCGCACCCCGACCGTTTGTACCAGCAGAATCACTGCGGTATCTATCGGCTCGACCGACCGGGTGAACGCTGGACGCGCATCGGCGCCGCGATGCCGCGGCGGGTCGGCGACATCGGGTTTCCGATCGTGCTGCACCCGACCGACCCGGACCGCGCGTGGGTGTTCCCGATGGACGGAACGTCGGTGTGGCCGCGCACCTCGCCCGAGGGCAAGCCGGCCGTGTACACGACGACAGACGGCGGCAGGGCGTGGCGGCGACTCGATCGCGGGCTGCCGCGCAAGCAGGGTTGGCTCACGGTGCTGCGCCAGGCGATGTGCGCCGACGACGAGTTGAAGAACCTCGGTCTCTACTTCGGCACGACCTCGGGGGAGATCTGGGCGAGCCGCAACGAAGGCCAGTCGTGGGCCTGCGTCGCGCGTCACCTGCCGCAGGTGTTTTCCGTCACGGCCGGCGTTTGAACCCGCGGAAAATCTGCAGGACCTCGACGTGACCACCACCGCCGATACCGTCCAGACCCGCGTCGCGAGTCCACTGCGTTCGTACACGGACGGCCGCCCCGTGGTCGAAGCGTGCGGAGCCACGGTGCGCGAGGTGCTCGCCGATCTCGACCGCCGGTACCCGGGCATGCGCTTTCGCATGATCGACGAGCAGGACCGCGTACGCACGCACATCCGCCTGTACGTCGACACGGTCCCGGTCGAATCGCTCGACCACCGCGTCGAACGTGGCCAGACGCTGCACCTGATCTGCGCGCTCAGCGGCGGGTGAAACGCGCTGACGACGCTCTCGTCGGCGCGAGCGATACCAGCGCGCCACCTCACGCCCGGGCAAGTCGCACTCGCAGCACAACAGAAGCTCGAGGCCGCGCGCTCACGGCGCGAGCTTGCGCTTGATTGCGCGCCCCAACGGCGCTGGCAGCCCGGACAGCGAACCCAGTACGCGGGGCAGCAGCTTGAGCTTCAGACCCGAGATGGAACTCGGCACCACGGCTTCGATGAGGTGCGGGCCGGGCGTCTTGAAGGCGCGTTCGAGCGCCGCGACGAAGTCCGCCGTCGTCGTCGCGCGCACCGAGGGCACGCCCATGCTGCGGCCCATCTGCACGAAGTCGAGGGCCGGGTTGCGCAGGTCGAGCTGAGCTTTCGCCTTGGGACCGGCGTCGGCAGCGCCGACACGCTGCAACTCGACATTCAGGATCGAATAGGCGCGGTTGTTGAGGATGACGGCGACGACGTTGAGCTGTTCCCGCGCCATCGTCCACAGGGCCTGGATCGTGTACATCGCCGAGCCGTCGCCGACCAGCGCCAGCACCGGGCGATCCGGACTCGCGACGGCAGCACCGACGGCGCATGGCAGGCCCTGGCCGATGGCCCCACCGGTGAGGGCGAGGACATCGTGACGCGGCGCACCGGCCGTCATCAGGGGCAGCATGACGCCCGAGGTCTGCGCCTCGTCGACGATGATGGCGTCGTCGGGCAGCAGGTGGCCGATGGCCTTGCAGACCTTGTCGGCGGTGAATTTGCCGCGTGGTCGTCCAGGCCGCATCGACGCGTGCAGGGTGGGCGCCGACTGTTCCGCGCCGACGATGCGGACCAGCCTCTCCAGGCTGCCCAGCGCGTCGTGTGCCGGGCCTGCCAGCTCGTGCACCGAGCAACCCTCCGGCACGAGATAGCTCTGCTTGCCCGGGTATGCGAAGAACGACACCGGTGCCTTGGCGTCGACGAGGATGAGGTTGTCCAGCCCCGCCAGTTGCACCGAGGCCAGTTCCGCGAGATAGGCAATGCGCTCGACGTGCGGCAGCCCGGCACCACGCTCGATTCGCGTGGGAAAGACCTCGGCCAGCA
>JAJTCR010000177.1 GCA_021325695.1 Steroidobacteraceae bacterium
GCCACTCGGCCTGGTACAAAAACTCGCTCTGGAAATGGCGCGCCCCGAAGAACAGCCAGTTGCGACCGGTCGCGCCCTGCGCCTCGCGGTGCTGGACGAACCCGCGGAACGGCGCCACGCCCGTGCCCGGGCCGATCATGATCACGTCGCGCGCCGTGTCCGCCGGCAGGCGGAAGCGCTCGTTGTGCTCGATGAACACGCGTGCACGCGCAGCCTCGCAGGTGAGGCCCGCGAGGTACGCCGACGCGGCGCCGAGCCGGCGCTGGCGCTCGTGCTCGTACTCGACGACCGCGACCGTGACGTGCACCTCGTCGCCGACGGCCTCCGGACTCGAGGCGATCGAATACAGGCGCGGCGCGAGCGGGCGCAGCGCCTGCACGAACGACTTCGCGTCCCACTCGCCGCGGTGACGCTGCAGCACGTCGACGACCTGCAGGTCCTTGAGCGTGCGCCGCAGGTCCTGCTCGTGGCCGGGCTGCAGCACGGCGGCGAGCGCCGGGTCCCGCGAGCGTTCGGCCTGCTGCACGAGGAACGGTCGCGTCAGTCGCGTGAGCTCACGGCTCGTCGTGAGCCATGCGCGCAACGGCTTCGCCTGGCCGTCGATCTCGACGTCCTGCGCGCCGTCGAGGCGCAGTGCCTCGAGCACGTCGGCGACGACGGGCGCGGGGTTTTCGTGCCACACGCCAAGGGCGTCGCCGGGGGTGTAGGTCAGCCCGGAGCCTTCGAGCGCGAGTTCGACGTGGCGCACGTCCTTGGTCGCGTCGCGGGCGGTGATGCGCTGGTTCGCGAGCACTTCCGCCGCGAACGGCTGCTCGCGCGAGTGCTGCGGCTCGGCCGGCGCGGCGCGCAGCCGCGTGACGGTCGCGACCTGGGGCACCGCGCCGAGGTTGTCGCGCGCCGTGGTGACGACGCGCTCGAGCCAGGGCGTCGCGAGCGTGTCGTAGTCGACGTCGCAATCGACGCGGTCGAGCAGGCGCTTCGCGCCGAGGGCCACGAGTCGCTCGTCGACCTGCTTGCCGGTCTCGCAGAACTTGGGATAGCTCGAATCGCCGAGCGCAAGCACCGAGTAGGACAACTGCTCGAGCCTGGGCGCACGCCGCGAGGCGAGGAACTCGAGGAAACCGCGGGCGTCGTCGGGCGGATCGCCGTCGCCCTGCGTGCTCACGACGACGACGAGCAGCCGCTCCTTGGCCAGGTCCTTGAGCGGGTAGTTGCCCGACGAGTACACGCGCGCGGCGATCCCGGCCGCCTCGGCCGCGCGACCCAGCCGCTCCGCGATGCGCTTGCCGTTGCCCGTCTGCGACCCGTAGACGATGGTGAGGCGCGCGGCGGCTTCGGGGCGCGCCGCCGGCACCGGCACGGCCGAGGGCAGCCCGCCGCGGTTCGCGGCACGCTCGTAGGCGACGCCCGCGGCAAAGCCCGAGAGCCACAGCAGCGTCGACGGCTCGAGGCCCTCGACGACGCGCAGCAACAACTCGGACCGCTCGAGGTCCAGGGGACCCAGCGGGAAAGCTGCGACGGGTGTGGCACTCATGGTCGTCCTCGCCTGCGCGTTCGGTGCAGGGAGGCATCGTAGGGACGGGGACCCGTCTCCCGGAAAGGCCGGGTGGTTATCGGCTCATAACGCGCCCCGTAGCTCGGCGTGGGCCGCGATCCCGCCCGACAGTTCCGCGGCCGGCGGGGATCTTTTGCGGCGGGCCGTCCGCGACATGGACGTCGCGACCCCGGAAAATAGGGACACTCCGAAATTCCGGCCGACGCTCAATTTCGGCGACGATCGGGTTACGGAAATTCGGAGTGTCCCCATTTTCCGCACGGCGTTCCCCCGCGGGAAAATGCCGGGCGGGATCGCGGCCGCCCACTTGGGCCTCGCCGCGATCAGCCCAAGCGCGAGCCCCGTCCTACAGCACGCCGACGACGTTCAGGAACGCGCCCTGGTGGTCGTAGCTCAGGTCCGTCAGGTCGTCCGAAAAGTCGGTGAAGTTGTAGCCGACGCCGAGCTTGAGGTGCTGGCCCATCGACCGGTACACGCCCACCAGCGCACCGCTTCGGCGCTGCTCGACGTCGGGCAGGTCCAGCATGCGCGCCTCGGTCACCGCTTCCCAGTCGCCGAGGAAGCGCCAGTCGGCGCGCAGGACGAGCAGGTGCGCCGAATTGTCGAAGAACTGCGGATCGACCCGGTCGAGGCTCACCTGCCCGAGGCGGTAGGCGTACTTGCCGCCGATCGACCAGTTCGGGGTCAGCTCGTAGGTCAGGTCCAGCGCGCCGATGTGGCTCTTCTGCACGAACTCGGCCGCCGTGTTCGCCTGCAGCACCTGGTCGGTGGTCGGCACGTTGTGGAAGTACGTGTACTTGGCGAGCGCGTTCAACCGGTCGTTGTCGACGGGGCGATAGGCGTAGCCGAGCACGGCCTCCGTATAGCCGCCGTCGTAGAAGTTGCCGTCCGAGCTTTCGCTGGTCGAATGGTTGAATTTGCCGACGATGCGCCAGTCCGGCGTGAGCTGGTACTTGAACGTGTTCCGGAACAGCCACGTGGTCCGTTCACTGGTCGTGGCGTCGGGCTGCTCGGTGTCGTCGAGCCGATACTCCACCGCACTCGACAGCTGCACCTTCTCGAGGCCGTAGCCGACGCGCAGGCCGCCGGCCTTGCGGTCGGTCTCGGCGCCGGTGAGCGAATCCGTGAGCGTGCCCATGTCCGCGTTCGCACTCAATGTCCAGCGCTCGTTCGCCGACAGGTTGACGCCCGTGGCGTGCGTGAGGCCGGTCAGCGACTCAGTGTCCTGGTAGCGCTCTTCCATGTACACGCTGGCGCTGTCGGAGAGCCGCGACTTCACGCCCGTCACGAGGTTGCCGCGGCGTGCCTGCAGGCCGTTGTCGGTACGCTCGTTCTCGAGCGCATAGTTCAGGTACAGGTTGGTGCGTTCGGAGTACAGGAAGTTGCTGCCGACGCGCGCGCCCGGCCCGAGGTCGCCCGCGGAGAGTTCGCCCTCGACCTTGAAGCGTTCGGTGATGCGATACGAACCGCCCGCACCGACCCGCCCGTTGTCCTCGCGGTCACCCGAGGACGCCAGGGTTTCCTGGACGAAGCCATAGGCGCTCCACACCGTGCTCGGGTCGTACGTGACCTCGACCACCGCGTCCGTCCGCTCGCCCTGCTCCTGCGTCAGCGGGACGAGGGTCGATCGGTCCTTGCGCAGGTCGTTGCGGACACCGGTGCTCACCTTCCAGAGGTCCGTGACCTGGTAACCCACGTCGAGTTCGAGGGCCGAGGTTTCGAGGCCGCGGTCCTGGCTCATGCGGTCGCCCTTCGCCGCCACGGTCAGTTGCTCGGTCAGCGGCATCGTGACGCTGCCACCGAAGAACTGCGTGTCCTTCAAGGTCGACTGGCCCGGGGCGGAATAGCCGGCGTCCAGGCTCTGCGCGTACAGATTCAGTCGTTCGCGTCGACCGGCGAAGAAGTCGCCGACGCCCACGTTCACGTCGGCGCGGTAGGCACCGGCATCGGCATCGACGAACGAACCCGGATCCTGGCCCAGGAACTCGTAACCGCCGTCGCCGGACTGCATCGCGCCGGAGACCAGCCCCTCGCTCTTGCCCGCCTGCAGCTTGAGCCACGACTCGGACGTCATCCGCAGCGTCAGGTCCGCAGCGTTCAGGCTGCTGTCGGTGTCGCCCTCGTCGCTGGTGCTGGCCGTCAGGCCGACTTTCACGTGGTCGTTGAACCAGTAGTGTCCCTGGCCGCCGACCGCGACCGCGTCGAGTTCGTCGAAGCCGGGTGTGTACTCGTAGCGCACGACGAGGTGCGCCTCGTCGCCGCTCACGCCGCTGCTGCGCACGAGCAGGTTGTCGCTCGCGGTCGACGACAGCGGATCGGTGAGCAGCACGCGACCCTGCAGGTAGTCGATGTCGTAATCCATGCCCGGCCGGAGATTGACCACGCCGTTGACGATGCCCGAGATCTTGTCGCGCAGTTCGATGCGCACCCGTTCCGAGCCCCCCAGCACGTCCTGGTGGTGCAGGTAGTAGAGCGAGCCGCCGGTGCCCCGGAATTCCTCGTAGCTGGCCAGCGTGCCCGGTTCGGCCGCAAAACCGTCCAGCGCCACGCGTCGCTCGCCGAAGCCGGTCGTGTCGTCCGACGCGTAGTGCGCGTTGGCGCCGTACAGGCCGCGGTCCACGTGCGCGAGTTCGTTGCCGACGTAGCCGACCTTGAAGTTGCCCCACAACCCGTAGTTCTGCCCGTTGCTCGCCTTGACGTAGAACTTGCCGAGGGTCGGGGCCATTTCCTCGACGACGCCGTCGTCGCCGAACGTCGGGTAGTGGTTGTCGGGGTCGATGCGCCGGAACAGCGATTCCGGGGACTTGTCGAGGAAGTTGCTGAATAGGTCCTCGATCGGCGCCTCGCGCGTGTCGGCACTCGCGGTGATCTTCCAGTCCTCGCGGAGCTTGCCGTTCAGGAAGAACGCGAGCCGGCCGTTCGCGGGCGAGTCGAAGTCGCTCGGGGCGTTCTTGCCCTGCAGCGCCTCGGCCGGGCCGTTGGTGCGGGTCTCGGCGAGCGTCAGGTCGGCCATGCCCATGTAGAACCAGTCGGTGCCCTTGAACTCGAGGTCGCGCAGGTAGAGCGACCCGTTGCCCGCGTCGTCGAGCACGGCCACTTCGACCGTGTGCGCGCCGTCAGGCAGGATTTCCTCGGCGA
>JAJTCR010000002.1 GCA_021325695.1 Steroidobacteraceae bacterium
CGTGGTCGTATTCGACGACGGGCGGCAGCGCGAGACCCGCGTTCGGTCCACAGTCCGGGTTGAAGGACAGCGTGCCCTCGAAGCAGCGCCAGCCATAGTTGCCGCCCACGACGACGCGATCGACCTCCTCGCGTTCGCCCTGGCCCACGTCGGCGACCCAGAGTTCGCCGGTTTCGCGGTCGAAGCTCCAGCGCCACGGGTTGCGGAACCCGTACGCGTAAATCTCCGGACAGGGCTCCGTCCCTTCGCCGTCGTCACACGGTGCGCTGGTGGCATGCGGGTTGCCCGCAGGGATGCCGTAGGGCGCAGAGCCGGTCGTGCCGTCGACATCGATGCGCAGCATCTTGCCCAGCAGCGTCGTGAGCTTCTGTCCGTTGCCGATCGGCTCCGACGGATCGCCACCGCCGCCGCCGTCGCCGAAGCCGATGTACAGCAAGTCGTCGGGCCCGAACGCGACGTGACCGCCGTTGTGGTTCGTGGCGGGCTGCGCGACCGTGAGCAGGACCCGCTCCGTGTCGGCGGCGAGCGTCGCGCCGCCGTCGTTCGTGCGGAACTCGGAGATGCGCGAGAAAAGATCGCCACCGATCGTGGTCGTGTACGACAGGTACACGCGCGGATTCGACGGATAGTCCGGGTGAAAAGCCATGCCGAGCAGGCCGGCTTCCACGGCGGTCGTCACCCGCGACCTCAAGTCGACGAACGTCCGCGCGGCCGACACGCTGGGCTCGTTGGCGAAGGCGCGGACGCGGCCGGCCTGCTCGACCACGTACCAGGTCGAGGCATCGCCGGGCGCCTGCAGCGCGAGCACCGCCTGGTCGAACTCCGGCAGGTCCGGGAACATGCGCGAGGTGGTCAGCACGAGGTCGTCCGTGTCGCCGGCCGGAGTGGTGACGGTCACCGGGGAGGACGCGCCCGACACATTCGCAGGCTGCGCGCCGTCGAACGCGCGCACGGTGTAACTGTACTGCGTCTCGGGCTCGAGGCCGGCGTCGTCGAACGTCGTCCCCGACACCGTCGCGATCGGCTCGCTCGCGCCGTCGCGATAGACGCGATAGCCCGCGACCCCCGAGGCGTCGTCGCTCGATGCATTCCACTGCAGGTGCACCGCCGTGGCGGAGGTTGCCGTGCCGACCAGGTTCGTGGGCGTGCTGGGCGGCGTGGTATCGGTCGCCGGTGGCGAATTGCCGCCGTCGCCCCCGCCGTCGCCCCCGCAGGCGCCCAGCAGCGCCGCCAGCAGCAGGGCAGGGACGGCCCCAGGATTACGGCGCAGGCGCGTCATCCGCCGCGCGACGCCGTGACGGCGATCCAGTCGATCACGGCCGGCATCGATGCGTCGATGGGTTCGTACCGGAACGTAGTGACCCACTCGCGCAGCGCGCGTTCCACGCAGCCGTCGCCGGCGGGCGAGGCCGCGTCCGCCACGCGTCCGTCGGTCCCGACGACGTAACTGGTGCGGTACACCGTGCCCGACGCGGGCTCGCAGTCGGTTGGCAATTCGAGCGCCGCGGCGCTCAGCAGCGCGGGCGGCGGCAGCGGCACTGCGGCCTCCCGCGTGAGCGAGGCGCAACCGCCGAGCGCGACCAGCCACACGACCAGCGGGACGGCCATCGGAACACGTACTGGCGATCGGCGATGTCGTCGCAACATGCGGCGCCCTCCAACTCTCGTGACCGAATCTACACCAACCAGGCACATCCGCACTGGCCGCTGCGTCAACCGCAGCGGAGCGCAGCCGTTGTACATCGAACGAACGACCTGGAGGCCACGATACATGACGATTCGACCGCGCTTGCCCCGCCTGGTTTCACTGGCTGCCACGGCCCTGCTGGCGGCAGCCCCGGCCATGGCCGACCCGCCCGCGCATGCGAAGGCCTGGGGCCACCCATCGCGCCAGTACGATCGCTACTACGACGATCGCTATTTCTACGAACACCGGGACTACGATCGCAGGTACGACGATCGTCACCGGCACGATCGGTACTGCGACCACGAGGTCCGTCGCTACGCCGAGCGACCCCTGTACGTGGTGCGCACGCTGCCGCGGCTGCATCGGCGTGTCGATTATCGCGGCTCGCGTTACTACTACGACCGCGACGGGCGCTGGTACCTGCCATACGGCGCTGCGTACGCCCAGGTCGCCTCGCCCCCCGGCCTGGTGCTCGACTCGCGCGGCATCGCGGTCGTCGCCAACCTGCCGATCGTGCGCTGGTAATACCCTCATTTCCGCGGGCGGGCGGCGGCGCTATGGCCGCTTGCCGCTCAACCTGCTCGACCTCAGCTTCGTACTGATGGAGACGCGGCAGACGCCGATGCACGTCGCAGGACTGCAGGTCTTCGTACCGCCGGCCGATGCGCCGCGCGATTACCCCCGGCAGGTCTACGAATACCTGCGCAGCTTCCCGGTCACGGCCGCGCCGTTCGTGTACGTGCTGCGCGGTATCGGCCCCGGGCACTTGTTGCCGTCGTTCGCCGTCGCGGACAAGGTAGACATCGACCACCACTTGCGTCACTCGGCACTGCCGTATCCCGGCGGTCAACGCGAACTCGGCGTGCTCGTGTCGCGCCTGCATTCCAACCCGCTGGATTTCGATCGGCCGCTCTGGGAGATCCACGTGATCGAGGGGTTGGAGGGCGGCCGCTTCGCGCTGTATGCGAAGCTGCACCACTCGCTTGCCGACGGCGTCTCCGGTGTCGGGCTGCTCAACTACTCGGCGGATCCGGCGTCGAGCCGGACCCCGCCGGTCTGGGCTGCGGAGTCTCCGCCGTCGTCGCATCACGCGGCGGCCGGCGTGCTGGGCACGATGAGCCAGGTGTCGACCGTGATGTTGAACCAGGCACGCGCGATGCCCGACCTGTTCCGGGGCCTGCTGGGATCCGCCCAGGCCGCCCTCGGCATGAATCCGGACAAGGACTTCGCCTCGCTCGCCGAGGCGCCACGCACCATCTTCAACGTCAACGTGACCCCGCAGCGGCGCGTGGCGACGCAGGCGACGAGCCTCGCGCGCATGAAGGCGATCGGCGAGGCGGCGGGCGGCAGCGTCAACGACGTACTGCTGGCCGCCTGCAGCGGGGCGATCCGCCGCTACCTGCAGGAAGTGGGCGCGCTGCCCCGCAAGTCGCTGATAGCGTCGGTACCGGTCGCGCTGCCACGCGACACGAACCAGCCGGGCGGTGGCGGCAATGCCGTCAGCTTTGCCAACGTCAAGCTCGGCACCGACATCGCCGACGTGCGCACCCGTTTCGAGTTGATTCGCCGCAGCAGCGTGGCAGGTCGTGATTACCTCAAGCAGATGAGCCAGACGGCGCTGATGACGTACACGGTGCTGATCAGTTCGCCGCAGATGCTGACGCGCGTGCCCGCAGTCGGCGCACGCGTGCCGCCGATCTACAACGTGATCATTTCGAACGTACCCGGCCCGCGCACGAAGTTCTACCTGCTCGGCGCGGAGATGGAGGCCTACTACCCGATCTCCGCACTCGCGCACGGGCAGGCCCTCAACGTCACCGTGCTGAGCTACGCGGGCAGCCTGCACTTCGGGTTCACGGGCTGCGCCGACAAGGTGCCGCACCTGCAGCGCCTCGCGGTCTACACGGGTGAGGCACTCGACGAACTCGAGCGCACGTACGGGGCAGGTGCCGCTGCCGCGTCGCCGCGGCGGGCGAAGCCCAGGACGAGAAAGCTGGCCAAGGCGGTCCGCCCGCGGCGAGCAGCACGGACGAAAGCGGCCGGCGCCTGATCGATCAATCCTTCCTTTGCAGCGCGATCGCGTACGGATGCAGCGTCGCGGTCATGATCCCGGCGACGACGGCGGGGTCCGACTCCATGAAACGCCTGGCGTCGTCTTCGTCCGCCGCTTCGAAGATCACGAGACCGATGGTTTTGTCGCCCGGTTCCGTCGTGCGACCGGCCAGGATCACGCGCCCACCCGCGGTGGCTTGCTTGAGGTGCCCGAAGTGGCGTGAGACCGCGGCGTTGTCGGCGTCCGTCCAGGCGCCGTCGTCGTGCAGACGGGGCACGAGGCGAAGTACGTAGAGGAATTGCTGCGGCTTGACGGCGGCCGGCGCGGGCTCGGCGACGGCTGCCGGTGCATCGGCCTGCGCCGTGACGACGCCGGCGACGGCCGCCCCGATCATCAGCCCGAGTTGTGCCAGCGCCAACGTGAACCTGTGTCGCATCGACATACCCCCGGCGGACGGCTTCGAGGTGGCCATCATGCGACGGCCCGCGGCGGAGCGGAAGAGAGCGCGGTATGGGTCCGGCCGCCTCGGTGCGGCCGGGACGGGCCGATCGCTTCGAGGTTCGTGGGTGACTCAGGTGGCGAGCGACGCCAGGTGCCGCCCGTAACCAGCGACGTCGTCCCAGTCGGTGTAGTCGATCACCGTGGTCGGGTCCGTCGGTCCGTGCGTGTACTTCATGATCAGCCGGATCATCAAACGCTCGTGCCAGCGCCACGAGGGGTAATCGACCTTGCCGGCGATGACCTTGAGGTCGCGCGGCTTCCACGGCGACAGTTCGAGAAATTTCTGCATGTAGCGGTTGCCCGCGACCGTGGTTTTCTCAGGCGTCCGCGCGACGACCGAGACGTTGAAGAACGCGTTCGGTCCCGTCTCGAGCTGCGTGCGGTACTTCGCGACGAAGTCGAACACGCTCCTGTCGTACGTGCCGTAGAGCACCGGCGCGCCGAGCGCAACCACGTCGTAGCGCGTCCAGTCGACGCCCTCCTTGTCGGCCTCCAGCAGGCTCATCGTCTCGGCGCGCCCGCCGGCGGCGGCGACGCTGTCAGCGATGCGGCGGGCGATCCGGGCGGTATGGCCGCCGCGGCTCATGTACAGCACCAGCACGGACTTGGACATGCACGGAAGGATACCGTCCCGGATCCATCGATTGGAGCAGGGTATTCCGGCATGCCAGAATGCCGCGGACATGGCCGGCGCGGCACCGAAGTCGAACCTGTACTCCCGTGGCGAGGAGTGGGCGAGCTGCGCAGTCCACGGGTTGGGTGTCCTCGCGAGCGTCGTGGCGATTCCCTGGCTCGTGATGGTGGCGCTGCGAGGGCGCGATCCCTGGCTGCTCGCAGGCGGGCTCGCCTTCGGCCTGAGCGCGCTCATGATGTTCACGACATCGGTGCTCTATCACGCCGCGCGCAAACCGCGCGCACGACTCGTGTTGCGCAGGCTCGACCACGCGGCGATCTACCTGCTGATCGCCGGCACCTACACGCCGTTCATGCTCGGCGTGCTCAAGGGTGCGTGGGGGTGGTCCATCGCGGGGGTCGTGTGGGGTCTCGCGGTGCTCGGGATCGTGTTCAAGACCACCTCGCTCGGCTTCCGCTTCCACCGGACGTCGGTGCTGCTCTACGTCGCGATGGGCTGGCTAGTGATCGTCGCGATCGAGCCGCTCATGCGCACGCTCGACGGCTATGCACTCGGCTGGCTCGTCGCGGGCGGGCTCTGCTACACCGGCGGCGTGGTGTTCTCTGTCTGGAAAAGCCGACCGTACACCCACGCCGTCTGGCACTTTTTCGTGCTCGCGGGCGTCGCCTGCCACTTCGTCGCCGTGCTGAGCGTCACCGCGCCCGGCTGACGTTGCACATTCGCGCGCGGGTCACGACCGGCCTCCGCGTCGGTGCACCGTGCTTCATCATTCCTTTTCGCCGTGGATGCGCACGGCCTCGACGTTCGACTCGACGAGCACGAGCGCGAAATCCGGTCCCTTCTTCTTCTTGACCAGCACGTCCTCGCCGTCGTCGACCTCGGTGTGAAAGGCCTTCGCATCGAGCGCCGTCTTCAGCGCGTCGCGGATGTCCTTGGCGATGTGGTTCTCGCTGCGGCCGTCCGCGATCGCAACCGAGACCTCGATGGGCGCGCCGTCCTTTGGCGTCAGGCGAAACAACATCGTGCCGGCCGACTTGGCGCTTTCGCTGACTTCGATGCGCCACTTGTTGGAGTAGTTAGGCTGATCGGCCGAGTAGGCACTTGCGGACACGAGGGCAAGCAAGCACGCGAGTCCTAACAGTCGCCATGTGCGCAATTGCATGGTGTATGTATCTCCTTGTCGTGTCGGATTCGACTGAAGTCCCCTGACATCCTCGGGATACGCAACGTCGCCGTCGCTGTCAACTTTGGCACGGACGTGTTCCGCGCGCGTGCAGGCAACGAACATCTTGCTGATGCCGGGAAAAAATTTCCTTTGTTTTCAACGAGAAAAACGCGGGATTTCTTCGAATTCGCGTGAACTCCATGCGCGCGTCGTGGTCGCACTATTCAGGCGGCAGCGAGCAGTAGGTCCGCTGCCGTTCATGAAGGACCACGGACGATGTTGATATGGAGGTCGACAGTCATGGCCAATGAAGGTGGCAACAACCCGGGCGGCAGCAGCGGCGGCCGCTCGAACCGCGGCTTTGCGGCGATGGACGCCGCGAAGCAGCGCGAGATCGCGAGTAAGGGTGGCTCGGCGTCCGGCGGCAATTTTGCCAACGACCCCGAGCGTGCACGACAGGCCGGCCGCAAGGGCGGCGAAGTCTCCGGCGGCAATTTCGCCAACGATCCGCAGCGCGCCTCTGAGGCGGGCCGGAAAGGTGGGGAAGCTTCACGCGGTGGCCGCAACCGCAACAACAACCCGGGCAGCAGTGACACCGGCAACTCCGGCAATCGCTGAGGCTATCGTCCAGTTTTGGTGACGCCGGCACGACGGTCGGCGTCACTCGACGAACGCCCTGTCCGAGTTCCGGTCGGGCTTCAAGGAGGGCGCGCAACTGCACTGGTTGCGCGCCCTTTTTTTTCGGTTGGTCAGCGCTCGCTCGACAAGTTCTTGCGCGACGCAGCAGAACTACGCAAAGTCAGCCCTTCATGTCCGCTTCGCTGCCGATCAACGAATGGCCACGCGCGAAGCCCGAGGCGGTCGACGTTGCCATCGTCGGCGCCGGGTTCGGCGGCCTGTGCATGGCCCTCCAGTTGCTGGCCCACGGCGAACGCGACTTCGTGATCCTCGAGAAGGGTCAGGAGGTCGGCGGCACCTGGCGAGACAACCAGTATCCCGGCGCCGAGTGCGACGTGCAGTCGCACCTCTACTCCTTTTCCTTCGCGGCCAAGCCGGACTGGTCTCGGCGCTACGCCGGGTGGGAAGAGATCCAGCGGTACATCCTGGACACGACCGAGCGTCACGGCGTCCGCCCGTACGTCCGCTTCGGGCAGCGCGTGGTCGGCTTGCAGTTCGACGAGGGCACGGGCCGCTGGCAGGTGGCGACTGCGTCCGGGGTCGCGTACACGGCACGGCACGTCGTGCTCGCGACGGGCCCCTTGCACGTGCCGCACGTCCCCGACGTGCCCGGTCTCGACCGGTTCCGCGGCCGGGTCTTTCACTCGGCGTGCTGGGACAAGTCGTACGACTTCACCGGCAAGCGCGTCGCGTCGCTCGGCACCGGCGGCAGTGCGATCCAGTACTGCCCGCGCATCGCCCCCCAGGTGTCACGACTGTTCGTGCACCAGCGCACGCCAGCCTGGGTGATCCCTCGCGACACGCGGTGTTACGGGGATGGCGCCCGGCGACGCTTTGCGCGCTTCGATGCGAGGCGACGGCTGCACCGGGCACGGCTCTACTGGAGCAACGAGTCCCGCGTATGGCCGTTGTTCCACCCTGGGCTCGCGCGTGTCGTGCAGCGCCTCGCGGCGTGGAACATCCGCCGGGCCGTCGGGGACCCCGAACTTGCCCGCCGGCTGACACCGGGTTACACGATCGGGTGCAAGCGCATCCTGATCTCGAGCGACTGGTATCCGATGTTTCGCCGGTCGAACGTCGAACTCGTGACCGAGGCCATCCGCGAAGTCACTGCGACCGGCATCGTGACCGCGGACGGTGAGGAGCGTGCGGTCGATTGCATCGTGTTCGGCACCGGTTTCGTGGTCGATCCACGAATCTACATGCAGCATTTCCCCGTGCGAGGCTTGCCGGGCCACGAGCTCGCGCGCGACTGGCGCGACGGCGCCGAGGCGTACTACGGCATCTCGGTCGCCGGATACCCGAACCTGCACCAGCTCGTGGGGCCCAATACGGCCCTCGGGCACAACTCCATCATTTTCATGATCGAGGCGCAGGTCCGCTACGTGATCGAGTGCATGCGCTTGCTGCGCGAGCGCGGTGCAGACTGGCTGACGGTGCAGCCGCAGGCGCAGTCCGAGTTCAATGCGCGCGTCCAGGCGGGATTACGTGGCACCGTCTGGAGCTCGGGGTGCCGCAGCTGGTACCAGCAGACGGACGGACGCAATTTCACGATCTGGCCGTGGTCGACGTGGCGCTATTGGCTCGAAACGCGCAGGGTCGACGCGAGCCGGTATCGGTTCGGCAAGGCGACGCTGGCGGCCGCCGTGCTCGCGACGAGCCTCGCCGTCTCGGCATGCTCGACACCCGCGACCCCCGAGCAGCAGGTGCGCGCCGTCATCGCCTCCGCCGAGGACGCCGCGGAGCGGCGCGACCACGCCGACCTCATGGCGCTCGTGTCGCCGAAGTTCGAGGGCGCGCACGGCGAGGACGTGCGTGAGATCGCGCGAGTGCTGCGGGGTTACCTGCTCGCGCGCCCCTCGCTCCACCTCGTGACGCATGTCGAGCAGCTCGAATTTCCGTACGCCGATCTGGCGCGCGTCCAGGTCGCGGTCGGCACGCTCGCCGGCGACGCGGGCGCGCTCGACGTGACCGCCGACACGCAGTCTGTCGACCTGGAACTGCAGCACGAGGACGGCGAGTGGCTCGTCACGCGCGCCTCGTGGGACTGACGGGCCGCCCCCAGTCGTGGCGTCGGCCCCGTCCGCCGCGGAGCCATCAAAGCAGACGGGGCCAGGCCCGGCTCGAGCTGGACCTGACCCCTGTTCCGTCTCTCTGAACGAATCGGCCGGGTGCGACCCCGTCCTCAGTACCTGAACAGCTGCAACTGCAGCCAGATCTCGTCGCGGTCCTCACCGCCGTCGACGCCGTGCTGGCCGAACGACAGCTTAACGTTGCCGTTGTGACCGGCGAACATGTAGCCGAGGCCCACCATGACCTTGTCGGTGTCGGCAAGCGCGTCGTCGTCGAAGTTGCGGTCGGCGTACGACACGAACGGCAGCAGCTTGAGCGAGTTGATGTAGAAGCCCGCTTCGACGTAAAGGTTCTCCTGTTCCGGCAGTGATGTCAGGAAGACGTCGCCGTCGAGGTTGCTCCAGTCGGCCTGCACCGTGAAGCCGTTGCCGTCGCCCACGGGCTGGTCCCAGAACACGTCGGCGCCGACCGTGTTGTAGTCCTCCTGGGTGTCGTAACTGACCCCGAACGAGAGAAGCTGCTTCTTGCCGAGCGTGGTGCCCGTGTAGAAGAGCGCCTTCTGCGCCTCGAACACGTTGAACATCAGGCGGCCGAGGAAGCGCAGGTCGTTCGTGGAATTTTCGCCACGCACGCCCTGCATCACCGAGGCGCGGTATTCGAGGTGGTCATCGAACAGATAGCCGCGAGCGCGCACGCCGTAATCGCGCCCGACGCGCGCCTGCAGCGGGGCGGACCACGCGAAGGTGTAGGGACCGTAGTCGGTGGCCAGCAGGGTGGCGGCCGACTGGTTCGAGTTGTACGAGACCTCGTTCAGCATCATGCCGACGTCGAGGTTGAACGCGTCGCCGCCCGGCTTGTACGTGACGACGAAGTCCTGGATGTAGAGGTCGCCTGCGTCCTTGCTGTTGACGGTGGTGCCGCCGCTCGTCGTGGTCGTGCCCTTGCCGAGATTCGGACTGTCGGTCTCGAAGAAGAACGACCACTGGTCGTTGATCTTGCCCCCCGCCAGGATCCGCAGGCGGCGGAAGAAAAGGTTCTGCGAGGTATCGTCCTCGTTGACGTCCAGCGACTCGGCCTGTCCCTGGACGAGAAACCCGAACTTGATGCTGCTGCCGTCGGTCGGCTTGATCTCCCACTGCGCATGGGCGGACGGAGCCATGCACGCGAACGAGGCGCCTGCGACGGCAGCCCACAGGGTTTTTGGTCGAAGAATCAGGTCACGCATGATGAACTCCTGGGATGTAGTGCCGAAAAACGACATGAGCTCGAATTTGAACCGCTGGGCCGGGGGTTCCTGCGGTGCGGAAGCCGCCGACCCGGGAATGCACGTTGAAGGTGTCACCGCAGCGGCATCGCGACGCCGCGCTGTTCGAAAAAACAAGGGTCGAACGGTTCACGATGCATCTGGGGCGGCTCCCCCGGCGAGCCCGTTTTTACGTCGAATATGCTCGTCCCGGTGCATGGTGCGCGATATTGGCCATTGGTCGCAATTTCGGCTTGCCGCAGGGCGTGTACTCTACGCAACAGAATGTCCCGCCAGATCATCGTCGCCGACGACCATCCCCTGTTCCGCGAAGCGCTCAAGGCGGCGGTGGGTCGGCTGGATCGACGCGTGGACTTCGTCGAAGCCGATTCCGTCGCGGCGATGCTGGCCGCGACCGAGGCGAATCCGGGCGCCGACCTGCTGCTGCTTGACCTCAACATGCCCGGCGCGCACGGCTTCAACGCGCTGGCGCACGTCCGTGGCAGCCGACCCGAGCTTCCCGTCGTGATCGTCTCGGCCGACGACGATACGCAGACGATCGCGGCGGCGCTGCGCTTCGGGGCGCAAGGGTTCATTCCGAAATCGACCGAGGCGGGGCAGATCGGCCGCGCGATCGAGCTCGTGCTCGCCGGCGAGATCTACACGCCGCCGGGGTACAGGCCTCCGCGTGCACCGACCTCGTCGGCCGAGGAACTCGAAATCGCCCGACGCGTCGCCGAGTTGACGCCGCAGCAATTCCGCGTGCTCGGGCTGCTGTGCGCCGGATTGTTGAACAAGCAGATCGCCTACGACCTCGACGTGTCCGCCGCCACGGTCAAGGCGCACGTGACCGCGATCCTGCGCAAGCTCGGTGTCACGACGCGCACGCAGGCCGTGCTGGCGGCTGGGCGTCTCGCGATCGACCGCGCGAGCGTCAAGCCGCCGCCCGAGGAAATCGATTGAAGAAGTGTCTAGTGGCCAGTGGCTAGTGTCTGACCGGAAGCGGCTGCGCCGCCGCGCACAGCGCGTCCTGCCAGCCACCAGCCACTAGCCACTGGCCACTGTCTCCTGCCGCGCGGAGGCGAGCAGGGCGCCGAGCAGCGCACGCAGTGCCGCGGGCTTGATGGGCTTGCGCAGCACCTTGTACCCGAGGTTGCTGGCGCGCTCGGTGAGCGCGACCCCGTGGTCGGCCGTGATCAGCGCACCGCGTGCCGGCGCCGACCCGCCCACGCGCAGCGATTGCAGCAACTCAAGCCCGTCGCAACTGTCCTCGCCCAGCCGGTAGTCCGCGAGCACGACGTCCGGCGCGTGCTCGTGGAACTGTCGCCGGGCCTCTTCGGCCGTTCCCGCGCGGAGCACCTGGACGCCCCAGCGCTCGAGCAACGCCTGCATGCCGTCGAGGATCTCGGGCTCGTTGTCCACACAGAGCACGGCGCCGCCGGCGACGCTCGACGGCGATGCAGGCGCCGTGTCGCGGCCCGGCTCGCGCGTGACCGGGGCCGGCGCCTCGACGCGGTCGAGCACCACGCTGAAGACCGAGCCGCGGCCGACGCGCGACTGCAGCGACAGGTCGAGGTGGAGCAGCCGGGAAATCCGGTCACAGATCGAGAGCCCGAGGCCGAGACCTTTTTCGCCCCACGGCGAGGCGCGGTCCAGGCCGCGAAACTCGCCGAAGATCAGCGCGCGGTGCTGCTCGGCGATGCCGGGTCCCGTGTCCCACACCTGCACGAGCAGGCGGCCGCCGCGCCTCCGACAGGCGACGACCACGCCGCCGCGCTGCGTGTAGCGCAATGCGTTCGAGACGAGGTTCTGCAGCACCCGGCGCAACAGCACACGGTCGCTGCGGACCCAGGCGGGCGTGTGGTGCACGCGCAGCCGCAGCCCGCGCTTGGCCGCGATCGGCGCGAACTGCCGCTCCAGTTCGACCGTGACGTCGTCGAGTGCGAATTCCGCGAATTCGGTGCGCATCGCGCCGCTTTCGAGACGCGCGATGTCGAGCATGTCGTCGAGGACTTCCTCGGCCGCCCGCAGCGAGCCCTCGATGCGGCCGGCAATCTCGCCGACGGAACCGGGGTGGTCCCGCGCATCGGTCAGTGCGGAGGCGAACAGCCGCGCCGCGTTGAGCGGTTGCAGCAGGTCGTGGCTGGCCGCGGCCACGAAGCGTGTCTTGGTCGCGTTCGCCCGCTCGGCGACACGCTTCGCCTCCGCCTCGGCCGCGAGCGCCTTCGACAACTCGTAAGTGCGTTCCGTGACACGCTGTTCGAGCGTCTGCGTCGCCTCGCGCAACTGCTCTTCCGTGTGCTTGAACTCGGTGATGTCGGTGTACGTCGTGACGTACCCGCCGTCCGGCATCGGCTGGCCGCGGATCTCGTAGACGCGGCCATTGGCGCGACGGCGCTGGTTCACGTATCGCGTGCCGGCCTTCATGTGCGCGAGCCGCTTCTGGACCTGGTCCTCGGGTTTCGAGTCGCCGAATTCCCCGCGCATCGCATTCCAGCGGATCAGCTCGGCCACGGGCGTGCCGACCTGGACGAGGTCGGGGGGGTATTCGAACATTTCGACATAGCGCCCGTTCCACGCCACCAGCCGGCCGTCGCCGTCCGCGACGGAGATGCCCTGCGAGACATTCTCCATCGTCGCCTGCAGCAACTGGCGGCTGAAGCGCAGTTCCTGCGAGGTCTCGTCGAGCATCTCGGCGACTTCCTCGGCGGCGAGCCCGCGACCGCGCAGTGCATGCGTGAAAATCAGTCGCGCCGAGGAGGCGCCGATCGCGCCTGCGAGCACGCGCTCCATGTGCTGCATCACCCCGCGGTCGGCCGGGTCGGCGGGTTTCGGCAACGGTCGCCGGGTCTGCGCCGAGTAGTCGAGCAAGGCGGCCTGCGCCGCGGACGAGCCGACGATGCGCTCGGCGATCGTGAGCACGTCGCCGACGCGCGTGCCGCCGGCGGGGCGGCCCGGCGCCTCGTGCAGGCCCCGGCGGACGAACGCCGTGGCGGCCAGCCGCTCGCGCAGCGATGAACGCGAGAGCAGGGAAAGGCTCACCAGCACGAACACGTTGCTGCCGACTGCCAGCAACGCGCCTCGCGCCGCCGGGCTCAAGTGCGAGAGCCCGAGCCACGCCTGCGCCTGCGACCAGACCACGTCCCACGGACCGTCGCGCTCGAGCACGCCCGGCCCGATGAGTCCGCCCGCCGCGAAATTGGGCAGCAGCAGCGCATACACCCAAGTGGCAAATCCCGCCATGAGGCCCCAGAACACCGCGCGGCGCGAGGCCCGGCGCCAGTACAGGCCGGCGAGGATCGGCGGCGCGAACTGCGCGAACGCGGCGAAGGCGAGCAACCCGATCGAGGCGAGGCTCGCCGGCGTGATGGTGTTGCGGTGATAGCCGTACGCGAGCAGCGCGAGGCCGAGGATCGCCGCGCGACGCAGCCAGAGCACCAGCCGGCCGATGTCGCGACCCTCGGTGGGCTTGAGCCAGCGGCTGCGCCAGAGCGCCGGCATCACCAGGTCGTTGGTCACCATCGTCGCGAGCGCGATGCTGGAGACGATCACCATCGCGCTCGCTGCGGACAGTCCGCCAAGGAACGCGAGCACCGCGAGCGACGTCGCGCCGCGCTCGAGTGGCAGCGTCAGCACGAACGAGTCGGGGTGACGCGTCGCGTGCAGGCCCGAGCCCAGGCCGGACAGCACGATCGGCACGACCAGCAGCGTGAACGCCACGAGATAGGCCGAGAACACGAGCCGCGCGCGTCGGATGTCGCCCTGGTCGGCGCACTCGACGAAACCGACCAGGAACTGCCGTGGCAGGCAGAAGATCGCCACGGCCGCGAGCCCCGTCGACACGACGAAATTCCCTGAGAACAGCGAGGAGGACGATCCGAGCGCCGTCTGCGCGAGCCGCGGCGCACCGTCCAGGTGCAGCAACGCGAACACGCCGACCGCCGCGAACGCGAGCAACTTCACGACCGACTCGAATGCGATCGCGAGCATCACGCCTTCGTGGTGCTCGGTCGCATCGAGCCGGCGCGTGCCGAACAGGATCGCAAACAGCGCCATCAGCAGAGCGACGTACAGCGCAGTGTCGTCGAGCCATCCGACGTGGGTGCCAGGCGTGCCCGTGAGCACGTCGAGGCTCGTGCCCACGGCCTTGTACTGCAGGGCGAGATAAGGCACGCCGGCGGTGAGCGCGATCACCGCGACCAGCGCGGCCAGTCCGGGACTCTTGCCGAAGCGCGATGAGATCAGGTCCGCGATCGACGTGATGTTGTGCGCACGGACGACCGCGGCGAGACGCTCGAGGAACGGAGTTGCGAACAGGAACACCAGCGCCGGGCCGAGGTAGATCGGCACGTAGGTCCAGCCGTCGCGCACGGCGGTGCCGACCGCGCCGAAGAACGTCCACGTGGTGCAATAGACGCCGAGCGCGAGACTGTAGATCCACGGCCGCAGCCGGGCATTGCCGGGGTAGACGGAGCGCCGCTCGCCGTAGAACGCCACCCCGAACAGCAGCAGCAGGTAACCGATCGCGAGCCCGGAAAGCAGGACGCCGGAAGACATGGGGCTGGTGGCTGGTGGCTGGTGGCTAGTGGCTGGGAAGAGCGGGGACCGCTAGCGGGGCACGATAACCTGACTTCCGACTAGCCACTAGCCACCAGCCACCAGCCACTGCTCACTAACGCTTCTGCGGTCCCGGGAAGAACGCGTTCGTCCGCCGGACGTATTCCGCGTACTCCGGACGCCGCTTGCCGATGTGTCGCTCCAGCAGCGCCACGCCGGAGACGCGCCACAGCAGCACGCTCATGATCATGGGCCCGACGATCGACCACCAGGCGCCGGCCGCGAGCGCGATCGCGTAGAACCCCCACCAGACGCAGAAATCGCCGAAGTAGTTGGGATGGCGCGTGAACCGCCACAGGCCACGGTCCATGACGCGGCCGGCGTTGGCCGGGTCGCGCTTGAATCGCGCCAGCTGCCAGTCACCTACGCTCTCGAACGTCCAGCCGACGAGCCACAGGGCGACACCGAGCGCGTCCAGCACGCCGAGCGGGTGCGGCTCGCCAGCGATGCCGCCGAGCAGCGGCAACGAGATGACCCACGCCAGCAGCGCCTGCATGCCGAACACCAAGTACAGACTCTTCCACGCGAATCCGGGTTCGTTGCGCCTGCGGATGGCCTGGTAACGGGCATCCTCGTGCGCGTGACCGAGCGTGCGCACGGCGAGGTACACGGCCAGCCGCACCGCCCAGAGTCCCACCAGCACGAGCAGGAGCACCGTCCGGCCGTCGGCCGGGGACGTCGCGCGCGCATAGACGACGGCGGCGAGCAGGAACAGCAGCGACCACAGCACGTCGACGACCGTCACGTTGCGAATCACCACGCTCAGGACCCACGTCGCCGCGGCGGCGCCGAGCAGCCACGGCAGGGCCAGCAGCCAGATGTCGATCAGTGACGGCATGTGAACGCTCCCGGGTCCTGGCGTGGCGATGCTTGCGCCCCCGGGTGCACCTTAGTCGTGGTCGCGAGCTTCGGGCAAGATCGTGGCGAGGTGTGCCCCAGGCATGAAGCGCTCATCGAGAGGTTCGAACCGGCGGATCGGGCGGCACGTCGTGCACGTCGGAGTCATTTCCGACACCCACGGCAAGCTGCGGCCGGAGGCCGTCTCGGCACTCCAGGGGTGCGCGCTGATCCTCCATGCCGGCGACATCGGGCGTGCGCAGGTGCTCGAAGACCTGCGTCGCCTCGCGCCACGCGTCGTCGCGGTGCGCGGCAACGTGGACGGAGAATGGGCCGTTGCCGTGCCGACACGGGCCGAGTTGGACGTGGAGGGACACCGTGTGCTCCTGCTGCACGACCTCGCGCAACTCGACCTCGATCCGTGCGCGAGCGGCATCGACGTCGTCGTCTCGGGACACTCGCACCGGCCGGGCATCGAGCACCGCGACGGCGTGCTGTATCTCAACCCCGGAAGTGCGGGACCGCGTCGTTTTCGCCTGCCGGTCGCCGTTGCGCGGCTCGAGATCTCGAGCTCCCGGCTGGAGGCCGCCATCGTCGAACTCGACGTGTGAAGCGACCTCAGGGGCGCGCGAGGATCTCCGCGAACTGAGCGTCGTCGAGGTTACCCCCCGACACGGTGACGGCGACAGTCCGGCCACGCACATCGAGCTTGCCGGTCATCACGCAGGCCAGTGCCACGGCGCCGCCGGGCTCGACGACGAGCTTGAGGGTACGGGCGGCGAAGGCCATCGCGCCGCGCACCTCGTCGTCCGACACTGCCAGGCAGCCCCGCAGCAGCGGCTGGTTGATCGCGAACGTGAGCTCACCGGGCATCGGCGCCAGCAGGGCGTCGCAGATCGAGGCCGGCGCGCCGGGCTCGTTGCGCTGGCGCCGCCCCGATGCCAGCGAGCGCCGATGGTCGTCGTACGCCTCGGGTTCCGCGGTCCAGATCGCGACGTGCGGCGCGAGGTGCTTCATCGCGATGACGATGCCGGCCGTGAGGCCGCCGCCACTGCAGCAGACCACGATGTCATCGAGCGTCAGGCCGACATCGGCCGCCTGTTCGGCGATCTCGAGGCCGACGGTGCCCTGGCCCGCGATCACCTCGGGATCGTCGAACGACGGCACCAGGGTCGCGCCGCGCTCCTCGGCGATCCGCGTCGCGATCTGCTCGCGGCTTTCGTGGACGCGGTCGTACTCGACGACCTCGGCGCCCATGTCCCGCGTGTTCTGCATCTTCACGCGCGGCGCGTCGCTCGGCATCACGATCGTGGCGCGGATGCCGAGGCGACGCGCGGCCTCGGCGACACCCTGCGCGTGGTTGCCGGACGAAAACGCGACCACGCCGGCTGCACGCGCGTGGTCGTCGAGCTGCGCGAGCCGGTTCCACGCACCGCGGAACTTGAACGACCCCGTGTGCTGCAGCGTCTCGAGCTTGAGCAGGATGCGCCCGCCGGTCAGCCGGTCGAGCGGGGTGTCGGCGAGCAATGGCGTACGTCGCGCGTGCCCCGCGATGCGTTTCGCAGCGGCCTTGACGTCGTCGTAATCGGGGATCCGTGTCATCGGCGCGAACGCTCCTGCCTGCACCGTCGCGACGCGAGCGTACACGATAGCACCGGCACAGGTCGTCAGCGGCCGGCACCACGGTTGTGCTCGACCGCGACCCGTCAGCCCACGGCACTTGTATCCACAGGTCGGTCGGCATATAGAGGTCTTCTCGGGGCCGAGACGCCATGGCTCGTTTGAGCAAGATCCGGTTCGTTCTCGCAGCAGCCGGTTTCTGGCTGGACGGCACGGTAGTGGCCCAGGACGACGGCCCGCAGCAATTCGAGGAAGTCGTCGTCACAGGCTCGCGGATTCCCCGCCCGGATTTCGAATCGGCCAGCCCGATCGTCAGTCTCACGGGCGACGCATTGCTGCGAACGGGATCGACGAGCATCGAGTCGTCGCTCGGCCGGCTGCCGCAATTCGTGCCCAGTTTCACGAGCACGTCGAACAACCCGGGCAACGGCGGCCAGTCGAACGTGCAGCTGCGAGGACTCGGCCTTACCTCCACCCTGGTGCTGGTCGACGGGCGCCGGCTCGTGCCCGCGAATGGTACCGGTGTCGTGGACCTGAACGTGATCCCGGGCTCGATGGTGGAGAGCGTCGAAATCGTCACGGGCGGCGCCTCGGCGGTGTACGGCTCGGACGCCATCGCCGGCGTGGTGAATTTCCGGCTCAAGGACAGGTTCGAAGGGATCGAATTCCAGAGTGGCTATGGCGTGACGGAGCGCAGCGACGGTATCGAGTATTACGGCGGTGTCACGGGCGGTTTCGCGTTCGCCTCCGGCAGGGGTCAACTGCTGGGCCACGTTGAATACGCGGAGCGCGATTCCGTCGATCAGTCGCAACGGCGCTATTCGCAATATTCGCTCGGGTATGTGGGTCCGGGGGCGGGCACCGCAGGTCCGGGCCACGGCTTTGTGCCCTTCGGTTCCAGCAACATCGAAGAGGGGCTGGCACTCGAGCTATTTGCGGACCCGGCCGCCTTCGACACGTTGTTCCAGCAATACGGCTATGCTCCTGGCGACGTGCCCTACCAGGAGTTCCTGGGCTTCAACCAGGACGGTACGCTGTTCACGGCCGGCAACTTCAGCCCCGACAGCGTCGCGAACTTTCGCGGCGAGGTCGATCCGAAATTCTTCAACGACGCGTTCTACTCCTACAATTTCGCGCCGTACAACCACCTCCAGCTGCCGCTCGAGCGCGTGTCGGTATTCGTGCGTGGAAGCTTCGAGCTGAACGAGGCGATCGAGCTGTACGGGGATGCGTTGGCCGCGGACTACAGTTCGGGAATTCAACTCGCGCCGACACCCTCGGAAGTCTTCTTCGTCCCGCCGACCAATCCTTACGTGTCCGAAGACCTGCGGACGCTGCTCGACACGCGCGAAGAGCCTGAAGCGCCGCTCGCCTTGCTGCGGCGCTTCAGCGAGCTGACGTCGCGCCGGTCCGAGGTCCAGTACGACGTCCGTCAGTTCACGCTCGGCCTGCGCGGCGAAGCGTTCGGCGACTGGCGCTTCGACGCCTATGCGCAGGCCGGAGCCAACGACCAGGAGGACAAGCAGACCGGCAATGCGCTGCTGTCTCGGGTCGAGGAACTCACGTTCGCTCCCGACGGCGGCGTGTCGATCTGCGGCGGCTTCAATCCGTTCGGCGCAGGTTCGATCTCCGCCGGATGCGCAGCATACATCGCGGTCGACGGCGTCAATCGCTCGGGTTTCGATCAGTCCATCGTCGAGGCGTCGCTCACGGGCCCGGTGCTGGCGCTGCCGGCCGGCGAGGCGCGCGTCGTGCTGGGCGCCATGCACAAGCGCGACGCGTTCTTCTACCGGGCCGACCCCGCGGCGTCCGTGTTCCTGGAAGACGGCCGCTCTGATCTGATGGGATTCAATGCGTCCGCCGACATCGATGGGGACGACCACAACACCGACCTGTACGTCGAATTGCTGGTGCCGCTCGTCGACGACGTGCCGGGTGTTCGTTCGCTCGAGGCGGTAATCGGCTACCGGTACTCGGATTACGCGTCGATCGGCGGCGCCGACGCGTACAAGGCCGAATTGCTCTACCAGCCCGTAGAACCGGTCCGGCTACGGTCGTCGTTCCAGCACGCAGTGCGAGCGCCGAGTGTGTTCGAGTTGTACCAGCCACAATTGCCCTGGCGATACCTGTCCTCACCGTTCGACCTGCTGGATCCGTGCACCGCCGGCAGCCCGGAGCGCAGCGGGGCGGATGCGGCACGGGTCGAGGAGTTGTGCGTCGCGCAGGGCGTGCCACCGGACGCATTGGCGGATTTTTCGGATCCGGACAACCTGTTTTCGGGTGTGAACGGTGGTAACCCGGAGCTCCAGCCCGAGCAGGCCGACACACTGACCCTGGGCTTCGTGCTGCAGTCATGGTCGTTGCGACCGGCACTCTCGGGGATGCGCGTGTCGCTGGACTGGTACCGGATCAAGGTCGAGGAAGCGATCCTACCCATCGACGCGTATTTCTACCTGCCGGCATGCTACGACCCGACGTTCAACCCCGACTTCAGCACCCAACAGGAGTTTTGCAGTTACTTTTCGCGCGACCCCGGCACCGGCGAGATCGCCTCTTTCTTCGACATCAACCGCAACATCGCGGCGCTCGAAGCGTCCGGCGTGGACCTGCAGTTCGACTGGTCGCTCCCACTGGGCCCGGGCAGCGCAAGCGTCAACTGGCTGCTGTCGTGGATGGATTACCTCGACGAGACCCTCGTGCCGGCGGTACCGCCCGATGAGCGGGTCGGAACGATCGGCGGCTTCGCGGGGTCGGCGCCCGAATGGAAATGGAACCTGACGCTCGATGACGCTCGACTACGCGTGGCAGCAGGTGGGCCTCACGCTCGAATGGCGTCACATCGACTCGATGCTCGACACGGGTGACGGCATTCCACCGGGAGTGGCGCCGTACCCGGTGCCGAAAATCGATTACTTCAACCTCGCGGCACGCTACGAATTCGGACCGGGCACCCTCGACGGGCTCGCGTTGCAGGCGGGCGTGGAGAACGTCGGGGACGAGGATCCCCCGGTGATTCCGACCTCGTCGGGAGCCAACACCGACCCCTCCCAGTACGACGTCCTCGGCCGACGCTACTACGTGAAGCTGAATTACCGGTTCTAGGCGGGACGATCACGCTCCGTTGGGCAGCCTCGGGCGAGCCACGTCGCGGCGCCCCCGAGATCCCCGCGCCATGCGCCTGTGCCGGCGTCGAGGAGCGGCAACAGGTCGCCGAAGTCCGCTTCCAACGCGCGAGCGACGCCTGCGATTCTTTCCCGCGTCCCAGGCTGTGCAGAGCCATCGATTCGAGGTGCGCTGCCACGCCCAATCGGACCGGCGGCGACAGTCACCACAACGGAGGCGGGCTGCGGACGAGCATCGCCCGGCACAGGATTTCATTGCACGATAGCGGGATGGTCACTCCGCCCCCGATGCGTGCCGGTTGTGAGCCGGCGTGCCACGGCTGCAGGCATCGCGGCCTGAGCGCGCAGCAGAGCCTGGCGCAGAAGCACGAGTACCTGCGGCGCGTCCTGTCGCCGTGGTCCGGACGGCTGGAGCCGGTGCAGTCCGTGGGCGAGGCGCAGCGCTTCGGCTATCGCGACCGCGTCACGCTCAATGCGCGCTGGGACGCGACGCACGGCTGGCGCTTCGGGTTGATGCGGCGTGATGAACTCATCCCCATTCCGGATTGCCCGGTGCACTCGCCGCGCGTCAATCGCTTCGGCGCGCTGCTGCGCGAGCGCCTGCCGGTCGAGGCGGACTTCCCGCTTGCGTACGTCCACGTGGCAGGGGCGCAGGCCACGTTGATCGTCAAGGCGCACGCGGTCGACGTGACGCTGCTCGGACCCTTGCTGGACGGCGTCGCGGCGGTCGGTCTCGACGGCCTCTGGCTGCACTTCCATCCGTCGGCGGGACGCAAGCTGTTCGCACGGTCGGGCTGGCATCGTCTCTGGGGCCATGCGGAGTCGGTCGACCGCGACGGCCTCGTGCACGGGCCGACGTCGTTCCAGCAGCTGCTGCCCGCGCTGCACGCCGACGCGCTCGGGTCGGCGGCACGATACCTCGCGCCCGGTCCAGGCGATGCAGTGCTGGACCTTTACTGCGGCCTCGGGGCTTCCTTGCGGGCGTGGACCGCCGCAGGCGCCGACGCCCTCGGCGTCGAACTCGGTGGCGATGCCGTGGCGTGCGCGCGTCGCAATTCACCGCGCGCGACGGTGCTGCGCGGCACCTGCGTGCAGCGCCTGCCGCAGGTGCGCGAGTGGTGGCACGCGCGGGCGGGCGAGCGTCTCGCGTACGTGAATCCGCCGCGGTCGGGACTGGAGACGCCGCTGGTGGAAGCGTTTACGGACGACCTGCGGCCCGCGCGCCTCGCCTATCTTTCCTGCAGCGCCGGGACGCTCGCGCGCGACCTCGTCGCGATCGAGGCGGGCGGCTACGTGATCGACAGGCTCGCGCCGTTCGATTTCTTCCCCGGCACGCACCACGTCGAGTGGCTCGCGCTTCTTCGGCGCGCATTCGCAGCCGCCGCGTGCGTGAAGATCGTGCGATAGCATTCAACGCGACGCCGGTGCGCGCGCACCGGGTCGGAGGTACGGCAGATGAACGTTGCGGTGTCGATCACGCATGCAGGTGCGCACGCCCCGTCGAGACGACGGTGTCTCGGCGCGCGACTCGTTGCGGCGGTCGCGGGGACGTGCCTCGCGTGGCCCGTCCAGGCAGCGTCCGTGGACTCATCGACGGAGTCGGCCCCGACGGCGCGGCCGCGGATCGGGCTCGTGCTCGGCGGCGGCGGCGCCAAGGGCGCGGCGCACGTCGGCGTGCTCACGCTGCTCGAGGACATGCGCATCCCGATCGATTGCGTGGTCGGCACGAGCATGGGCGCGCTGATCGGCGGCACCTACGCCGCGGGCATGACGGCCGCCGAGGTCGACGAGGCGGTCGCCGCGATCTCCTGGGCGCAGGCGATCGGTTTCGAGGGATGGCGGCAGAAGCTGCCGATGCGGCGCAAGCTCGCCGGCCGCACGTACAGCAACAACTTCGAGTTCGGCTTTCGCGACGGCAGCGTCGCCGCGCCGAGCGGGATCATCAACACGCAGAACATCGAGCAGACCATCCGCCACCTCGTGTCGCGCAGTCTCGGCACGAGCGATTTCGACCGGCTGCCGATCCCGTTCCGCGCGATCGCGACCGACATGCTGACCGGCGAGATGGTGGTGTTGTCGCAGGGCGACCTGGCCCAGGCGATGCGCGCGAGCATGGCCGTGCCCGGCGTGTTCTCGCCGGTCACGATCGACGGGCGCACGCTCGGCGACGGCAGCTTGACGCGCAACGTCGCGGTCGACATCGCACGCCAGACCTGCGCCGACGTCGTGATCGCCGTGGCGGTGCCCACTCCGCCGCCGCCGGCGGACGCGCTCAAG
>JAJTCR010000178.1 GCA_021325695.1 Steroidobacteraceae bacterium
GCCCGCGACCAAACACGCCGGAGCCCGGCGCGCGCGCAAGGTCGCGAAGCCCATCCGGCGCTCCACGCGCGAGCTGATGGCCGATGCGAACGCGTGACCGGATGCCCGTCGAACTGCGGCGGGTGCTCGAAGAGCTTTTCGGCGATTCGGTCGACGACGTCGTGTTGCGCGAGCGCTCGCTGTTCGCCTGGCTGCACGGACGCGCCCGCGCCACGACCCGTCGCAACGCAATCTACCTGCGCGGCTCGCTCGAGGACTTCTTCGCCGATCCGGAACTGATGCTGCACGAGTATTTCCACGTGCTGCGCCAGTGGAACCGCGGCCGCATGAACCTGCGGGACTACCTGGCCGAGTGGTGGCGCCACGGCTACTGGGAGAACCGGTACGAGCGGCAGGCACGGCGGTTCGTGAGGTTGCGTCTCGCCGCCTTTCGACGCGCGTTGGCAGGGTCCGCGGCCGGCTTCGCGCCGACGCGTCGATTCAACCTGCTCGACCGCTCCACCTGACCGATGCGCTACATGGAATCGTTCGACGTCATCGTGGTGGGCGGCGGTCACGCCGGCACGGAAGCCGCGCTGGCGGCGGCCCGGATGGGGTGCCGCACCTTGCTCGTGACGCACAGCATCGAGGCGCTCGGCCAGATGAGCTGCAACCCCGCGATCGGCGGCATCGGCAAGGGCCACCTGGTCAAGGAGATCGATGCGCTCGGCGGCGCGATGGCCCGCGCGACCGATCGGGCCGGCATCCAGTTCCGCACCCTGAACGCGAGCAAGGGCCCGGCGGTCCGCGCGACGCGCGCGCAGGCCGACCGGACGCTGTACCGGAAAGCGATCCGCGCGATCGTCGAACATCAGCCGAATCTTTCGCTGTTCCAGGCTGAGGTCGCGGACCTGCGGCTCGAGCACGGGCGCGTGGCCGGCATCGTCACGGCGGTAGGGCTCGAGTTCGAGGCGCCCGCGGTGGTGCTCACGGTGGGCACGTTCCTGGCCGGCAGGATCCACGTCGGTCTCGAGCAGTCGCCGGGCGGTCGCGCGGGCGACCCGCCCTCCAATCGCCTCGCCGCGCGGCTGCGCGAGTTGCCACTGCGCGTCGGCCGGCTCAAGACGGGAACCCCGCCGCGAATCGACGGCCGCACGATCGATTACGACGGGCTCGTGGTGCAACCGGGCGACGAGCCATTGCCGGTGTTCTCGTACCTGGGCCTGCGCAGCGAACATCCGCGCCAGGTCCCCTGCCACGTGACGCACACCAACGAGCACACGCACGAGCTGATCCGCGCGGGCACTGAACGTTCGCCGTTGTTCACCGGCGTGATCGAGGGCGTCGGCCCGCGCTACTGCCCGTCGGTCGAGGACAAGGTCGTGCGGTTCGCCGACAAGACGTCGCACCAGGTCTTCATCGAGCCCGAGGGCCTCGACACGCACGAGGTCTACCCGAACGGCATTTCGACCAGCCTGCCGTTCGACGTGCAGCAGGCGTTCGTGCGCAGCATTCGCGGCTTCGAGCGCGCCCACATCACGCGGCCCGGCTACGCGATCGAATACGATTTCTTCGACCCGCGCGACCTGCAGCCGACGCTCGAGACGAAAGTCATCCCGGGGCTCTATTTCGCCGGCCAGATCAACGGCACCACGGGCTACGAAGAGGCGGCCGCGCAAGGCCTGCTCGCCGGCATCAACGCGGGATTGCGCGTTCGCGATCGCGAGCCCTGGTGGCCGAAGCGCGGCGACGCCTACCTGGGCGTGCTGGTCGACGACCTGATCACGCGCGGCGCGCCCGAACCGTATCGCATGTTCACGAGTCGCGCGGAGTATCGGCTGACGCTGCGCGAGGACAATGCGGACCTTCGGCTCACGCCGCGCGGACGCGAGCTCGGCCTCGTCGACGATCTGCGCTGGGCGTTGTACGAGCGCAAGCGCGACGCGGTCGCGCGCGAACTCGAGCGACTCGCCCAGGCGTGGGTGCGCCCGGGCACGGCGGTCGCGGCGTCGCTGAGCGAGGCGTTGGGGCTGCCGGTGTCACGCGAGCAGCGCGCGTTCGACGTGCTGCGGCGCCCCGAAGTGCCTTACGCCGTGCTCGACGCCGCGCTCGGTGGCGGCATCGACGATTGGCGCGAGGACGAGCGGCTGGCCGTGCAGGTGGCGCTGCAGGTCGACGTGCAGGCGAAGTACACGGGCTACATCGATCGCCAGCACGAGGAGATCGAGCGCCAGCGGCGGCACGAAGACACGCGGCTGCCCGACTCGCTCGACTATGCGCAGGTGCGCGGACTGTCGAACGAGGTGCGCCAGAAACTCGTCGAGCATCGACCGGCCACGCTCGGCCAGGCCGCGCGCATTCCCGGCCTCACGCCGGCCGCGGTCTCGATCCTGCTGGTGCATTTGAAACGCCAGCAGCACGGCGACACGCCGGCGGCCACGCACGCGCGCGGCGTTGGGTAAGATCGCGCACCACTGATCCGGCCCCGGGGGCCCCGACCCATGTTCGAGCCGATGACCGCGTCGACCTGGCGACGACGCTCCGTCCTGCGCGGCTGGCGCGCGCTCGTCGTCGCGACCTCGGCGTGCCTCGCGCTCGCGGCCTGTGGCGACGGCGATCGGTCCGGTTCTGGGACCGCCGCGGACGCGGCAAAGACGCAGACGGCCGCGGGGGCCTTCGATCCGACGACACTGCGACGCGGCAACGGGCCGGAACCCGACACGCTCGACCCGCAACTCGCGCGCACCGATGCCGCCTTCAACATCCTGCGCGACCTGTTCGAGGGCTTGACGGCGGTCGCCGCGGACGGCTCCGCGGTGCCGGGCGCCGCCCAATCCTGGACCGTCACCGCCGACGGCCTCGAGTACCGCTTCACGCTGCGCGAGAACCTGCGCTGGTCGAACGGCGACCCGCTCGTCGCCGCGGACTATGTCGCCGGCATGCGGCGCCTGGTCGATCCGAAGACGGCCTCGCCGTACGCGCAGTTCATCGACCCCGTGCTGCACGCCCCGGCCATCACGCGCGGCGAAAGGAAGTCGACGGAACTCGGGGTGAGCGCACCCGACGATCGGACCGTCGTCGTGCGACTCGCCTCGCCCGCGCCCTACCTGCTCGGCCTGCTGGCCCAGCCGCCCACCTACCCGTTGCACGGCGCCTCGTTCGCGGCGAACGGCACCGAACACGCGCGCCCCGGCAAGCTGCTCTCGAACGGCGCATTCGTGCTCGACGACTGGGTGATCGGCTCGCACGTCGTCGCGCGCCGCAACCCGCGGTACTGGAACGACGCCGCGACCAGACTCGAGCGCGTGCATTACCTGCACATCGGCGATGCGGGCACGGAGCTGCGGCAGTACCGCGCAGGCCAGCTCGATTTCACCTACGTCGTCCCGCAACAGCAGTTTCCGTGGATCCGCCAGAACCTCGCGAGCGAGTTGCACCTCGCGCCGCAGCTGAGCGTCTATTACTACGGCTTCAACCTGACCCGACCGCCGTTCAAGGACCGGCCCGGCCTGCGTCGCGCGCTGTCGCTGGTCATCGACCGTGACCGGCTCGTGACGGCCGTGACGGGCGTCGGCGAGGCGCCGGCCTACGGTTGGGTGCCGCGGGGCATCTGGAACTACACGCCACAGCAGTTCGACTACGCTGGCAAGTCGTACGAGGCGCGGGTCGCCGAGGCCCGCCGGCTGTACGCCGAGGCTGGCTACACCGCGGAGAAGCCGCTCGACGTCGAGCTGCGATACAGCTCGGGCGACACGCACAACCGGGTGGCGGTCGCGATCGCCGCGATGTGGCGGGAAGCGCTCGGTGTCCAGACCCGGCTCTACGCCGAGGAGTTCCGCGCGCTGCTGCAGAGCATCGAGCGGCAGGACACGCAGGTGTTCCGTTCGAGCTGGGTGGCCGATTTCAACGACGCCTACACGTTCGCGCAGCTGCTCAAGACCGGTTTCGGCATCAACCTCACGGGCTACTCCAACCGGCGGTACGACGCGCTGCTGGCCGACGCCGTGCAGCAGGCCGACCCGGCGCGCCGCCGCGCGCTGCTCGAGGAAGCCGAGCGGGTCATGCTGGCCGACCATCCGGTGCTGCCGCTTTATTTCTACGTCAACAAGCACCTCGTGAAGCCTTGGGTCCGGGGCTGGTCCGACAACGTCATGAACGTGGTCTACAGCAAGGACCTCGCGCTCGCGCCGGCCAGCTGAGGAGTTCGTCACAAATCTCGCGTGGCAGCTGGCCCTGGAGTTGAGCGCCGTCGAGCGTGCGGGCGACCATCCGGTCAATCGTCCACCGCACGCGCACCGCACCATGGCCTGGTTCGTCGTCTTCGCCCTCACCGCCTTCGCACTCTGGTTCTGGCGCGACTACCGCGTCCAGCAGCGTGAGCTCGAAAGCGCCTCTGCGCCGCACCGCATGGGCGAGCGTTACATCGGCCAGGTCATCATCGTGCCGCGCGGCATCGAGAACGGTGCCGGCCGCATCACGCTCGGCCGCCAGGACTGGTCCGTTCGCGGGCCGGACATGCCCGCCGGTGGCAAGGCGCGCATCACTGGCGTCGACGGCCGCGTCTTGATCGTCGACCGGATGCCCGCCCGCTGAAACGTCGTCCGTTCTTGATAAAGCGCCTGCGCCACCTGCCACCGTCTCGCGATCGTCAACCGGGGCTTAAGGCCCGCGCGCGATTTCGTACTGCGCGCTGACGTT
>JAJTCR010000179.1 GCA_021325695.1 Steroidobacteraceae bacterium
CTCAAGGGCATGGACCTGGCGAAGGTCGTCTGCACCGAGGCGCCGTACCAATGGAACGAGGGCACGAACTGGGCGCTCGAGCAGGGACCGAAGCGACGCGCGGGCCAGCGGCTGCACGTGGTCGCCTACGACTATGGCATCAAGCGCAACATCCTGCGCCTGCTCGCGGATCACGGCTGCCGCATGACCGTGGTGCCCGCGCAGACGACCGCCGACGAGGCCATGGCGCTCAACCCGGACGGGGTGTTCCTCTCGAACGGGCCGGGCGATCCGGCGCCGTGCACGTACGCGATCGAGGCAACGGCGGAGTTCCTCGAGCGCGGCGTGCCCGTCTTCGGCATCTGCCTCGGTCACCAGCTGCTCGGCCTCGCGGTCGGTGCGCGCACGGTCAAGATGAAGTTCGGCCACCACGGCGCGAACCACCCGGTGCTCGAGCTCGAAAGCGGCCGCGTGCTGATCACCTCGCAGAACCACGGGTTCGCGGTCGACGAGACCACGCTGCCCGCGAACGTGAAGGCCACGCATCGCTCGCTGTTCGACGGCTCGCTGCAGGGCATCACCTGCACCGACCGCCCCGCGTTCAGTTTCCAGGGCCACCCGGAGGCGAGCCCCGGTCCGCGCGACCTCACGCCGCTGTTCACCCAGTTCGTCGAGTCGATGCTTCGCCGGGGCGTGCAGGCGCCCATGCGCAAGACGGTCTGATCCCGGAGTTCCCGACGCAATGCCCAAGCGCACCGACCTCGAGAGCATCCTGATCATCGGCGCCGGCCCGATCGTGATCGGCCAGGCCTGCGAGTTCGACTACTCGGGCGCGCAGGCCTGCAAGGCGCTGCGCGAGGAGGGCTATCGGGTCATCCTGGTCAACTCGAACCCCGCGACGATCATGACCGACCCGGAGATGGCCGATGCCATCTACATCGAGCCGATCAACTGGCGCACGGTCGCGCGCATCATCGAGAAGGAACGCCCGAGTGCGCTGCTGCCGACGATGGGCGGCCAGACGGCCCTCAACTGCGCACTCGACCTGGTCCGCGAAGGCGTGCTCGAGAAGCACGGCGTCGAGCTGATCGCCGCCTCGCGCGAAGCCATCGACATGGCGGAGGACCGCGAGCTGTTCCGCAACGCGATGCGCGACATCGGGCTCGAGTGCCCGCGCTCGCGCGTCGCCCACAGCATGGAGGAGGCGCTCGCGATCCAGGCCGAGATCGGCTTCCCGACCGTGATCCGGCCGTCTTTCACGCTCGGCGGCAGCGGCGGCGGCATCGCCTACAACCGCGAGGAATTCGAGCAGATCGTCGCGCGCGGCCTCGACGCCTCGCCGACCAGCGAAGTGCTGCTCGAGGAATCGGTGATCGGCTGGAAGGAATTCGAGATGGAGGTGGTCCGCGACAAGGCGGACAACTGCATCATCATCTGCTCGATCGAGAACCTCGACCCGATGGGCGTGCACACGGGCGACTCGATCACGGTCGCGCCGGCGCAGACGCTGACCGACAAGGAATACCAGCTCATGCGCGACGCCTCCATCGCGGTGCTGCGCAAGATCGGCGTCGAATGCGGCGGTTCGAACGTGCAGTTCGCGATCAGCCCGACCGACGGACGCATGCTGGTGATCGAGATGAACCCGCGCGTGTCGCGTTCGTCGGCGCTCGCCTCGAAGGCGACCGGTTTTCCGATCGCGAAGGTCGCTGCGAAACTCGCGGTGGGTTACACGCTCGACGAACTGCGCAACGACATCACGGGCGGGGCGACACCGGCATCGTTCGAGCCGACGATCGACTACGTCGTCACCAAGATCCCACGTTTCACGTTCGAGAAATTCCCGGGCGCCAACGCGCGCCTGACGACGCAGATGAAGTCCGTGGGCGAGGTGATGGCGATGGGCCGCACCTTCCAGGAATCGCTGCAGAAGGCCTTGCGCGGGCTCGAGACCGGCATCGACGGCCTGACGCCGATCGCCACGGTGCCGCTGCCCGACGACGATGCGCGCAACGCGCTGCTCGAGGAACTGCGGATGCCCGGCCCGGATCGGCTGCGCTACGTCGCGGACGCGTTCCGCGCCGGGCTGTCGCTGGACGAGGTCCACCGTGCCTGCCGCATCGACCCGTGGTTCCTGGTGCAGGTCGACGACCTGGTGCACGAGGAAGCGCGGGTCGCGGGGCAGGGCCTGGCCGCGCTCGACGAGTCCCGCATGCGCCAGCTCAAGCGCAAGGGCTTCGCCGACAGCCGGCTCGCGAACCTGCTCGGCACGACCGAGGCCGACATCCGCCGGCGCCGTCACCGGCTCGGTGTGCGCCCGGTCTACAAGCGCGTCGACACCTGCGCGGCCGAGTTCGCGACCTCGACCGCGTATCTCTACTCGAGCTACGAGGAAGAGTGCGAAGCCGTGCCGACGGACCGCCGCAAGATCGTGATCCTCGGCGGTGGGCCGAACCGCATCGGGCAGGGCATCGAGTTCGACTACTGCTGCGTGCACGCCGCGCTCGCGCTGCGCGAGGACGGGTTCGAGACCATCATGGTCAACTGCAACCCAGAGACCGTCTCCACCGACTACGACACCTCGGACCGACTGTACTTCGAGCCGCTCACGTTCGAGGACGTCATGGAGATCATGCACGTCGAAAAGCCGTTCGGCGTGATCGTGCAGTACGGCGGACAGACGCCGCTCAAGCTGGCGAAGGCGCTCGGCGAGGCCGGCGTGCCGATCATCGGCACCAGTCCCGACTCGATCGACGTCGCCGAGGACCGCGAGCGATTCCAGCAGCTGGTGGAACGGCTGCAGCTCAGGCAGCCGCCGAACCGGACCGCGCGCACCGAGGACGAAGCCGTGCGACTCGCCGCCGAGATCGGTTTCCCGCTGGTGGTGCGACCGAGCTACGTGCTCGGGGGACGCGCGATGGAGGTGGTCTTCACCGAGGACGACCTGCGCACGTACATGACGCATGCCGTGCAGGTCTCCAACGACAGTCCCGTGTTGCTCGACCGCTTCCTCGACCTCGCGATCGAGGTGGACGTCGACGCACTCTGCGACGGCAAGGACGTCTACGTCGGCGGGATCATGGAGCACATCGAGCAGGCCGGCGTGCACTCCGGCGACTCGAGCTGCTCGCTGCCGCCCAACAGCCTGAGTGCGGAGCTGCAGGGCCAGATCCGCGAACAGACCAGGCGCATGGCGCTCGCGCTCAACGTCATCGGCCTGATGAACGTCCAGTTCGCGATCCAGAACGGCGTCGTCTACGTGCTCGAGGTCAACCCGCGCGCGTCGCGCACTGCCCCGTTCGTCTCGAAAGCCACGGGCGTGGCGATGGCCAAGGCGGGCGCGCGCGTCATGACCGGCCGCACGCTCGCCGAGCTCGGCCTCACGAAGGAGCGTGTGCCCAGGTTCTTCTCGGTCAAGGAAGCGGTGTTCCCGTTCAACAAGTTTCCCGACGCCGACCCGATCCTCGGTCCCGAGATGAAATCCACGGGCGAAGTCATGGGCACCGGGCGCAGTTTCGGCGAGGCCTACGCCAAGGCGCAGGCGGCCTCGGGCGTCACGCTGCCGACCCGGGGGGTCTGCCTGATCAGCGTGCGCGAGCGCGACAAGCCGGGCGCCGTCGAACTCGGCAAACGGCTGGTCGGGCAGGGCTTCGAGATCGTCGCGACCCATGGCACGGCCGACTGGCTGCAGCGCGCGGGGATCGAATGCCGTCGCGCCAATAAGGTGCGGGAGGGGCGGCCGCACATCGTCGACATGATCAAGAACGACGAATTCAGCCTGATCGTCAACACGACGGAAGGAAAGCAGGCCGTCCGTGAGTCGAACTCGATCCGTCGCGAAGCCGTGGCGCGCAAAGTGACCTACTACACGACCCTGAACGGCGCGCTGGCCACCTGCGATGCCATCGACCACCTGCAGGAGGTCGAGGTCAACCGACTGCAGGACCTTCACAAGGAAGTTTGGGTATGACGCGTAAGCCTATGACTTCGAAGGGCGCCGACCGCCTGAGAATTGAGCTAAAGCGCCTGAAGACCGTCGAGCGACCGCGCATCATCCAGGCGATCGCGGAGGCGCGCGCACACGGCGACCTGAGCGAGAACGCCGAATACCATGCCGCCCGCGAGCAGCAGGGGTTCTGCGAGGGTCGGATCAAGGAGCTGGAGCACGAACTCTCGCACTGCCAGATCATCGACGTCTCGCACTTGCCCAAGACCGACAAGGTGGTCTTCGGTGCCACCGTGTCGCTCGAGGCCGAGTCCGGCGAAGAGGTCGTCTTCCAGATCGTCGGGGAAGCGGAGGCGGACGTTCGCCTCGGCCTGATTTCGATCACCTCGCCCATCGCGCGGGCCCTGGTCGGCAAGTCCGAGGGTGACGAGGTCGACGTGGCGGTGCCCGGGGGCACCCGGACGTACGAGATCGTTTCGGTCAGCTACGCCTGAGGAGTGTTCAGTGTCCAGTGGTTAGCAGGAAGCCGGGGGCGTTGGCTTGCGGCACCGCCTCCTACTGAACACTAGACACAAGACACTAGACCCTGGTCGTTTCTCTATCGCGGCGATCCAACCTTTCGATCGTCCGCCGCTCCCGCGTGGGGCACACTCCTTCGCATTCGCACGCTGCTCGTCACGCGTCGGGCAGCAGGATCTTCGGGCTTTCGGGGTGCGCGCGGTAATAGAGCGCCACGTGGC
>JAJTCR010000180.1 GCA_021325695.1 Steroidobacteraceae bacterium
TGGTTGATCGTGCCTACGACCATCAGCAGGTCGGACTGGCGCGGCGTGAACCGTGGCAGCGCAGCACCGAAGCGGTCAGTGTCGTACAGCGTCGAGCTGACCGACATGAATTCCATGCCGCAGCACGCCGTCACGAACGGATAGGGGAACAGGCTGAACTTGCGGACCCAGCCGACCAGTTCGTCCTTGCGGGTCGTCAGGTAATCCATCATCGCCATTCGAGGGCCCCGTCGCGCCACAGGTATACGAACGCCAGGGCCAGCAGGGCCATGAAGACCAGGAACGACACCAGCGCCAGCGTCGCGATCTGCGCCTGTCCGGCGGCCGCGGCCCAGATGAACAACAGGACGGTTTCGAGATCGAACAGCAGGAAAAAGATCGCGATCGGATAGTATTTGATCGACAGCGGCCGGACGTTGCGGTGCTGCACCGGTTCGGCGCCGCACTCGAACGGCTCGAGCTTGGCGGCCGAGGCGACGGGCCGGGGGCCGAACAGGGCATTGATCCCGAGCACGAGGCCGACCAGGCCGACCGAGGCCAGCAGGTACAGGAACAATGTCGCGTACGGGGTCATGATCTGGATTCAATCCGGCCGCGACTATAACGACCCACGAGGGTACAGCCTTCCCGCGGAAAACCCGTATGGCTCCACGGGGTGGCATCGCTCCAAATCACGCTCACCTCGACCCAGTCCGAGACCGCCCGTGCACGCCACCAAATCCCTCCCCGTGACAGGTCCGGCCGGACCCCTCGCGCCACTGCGCCGATGGCCCGCCCGGCTCGACCTGCTGCAGAGCGCCACCGGGCTCGCGCTGGGGCTGTTCATGTGGGTCCACATGTTCTTCGTCGCCTCGATCCTGCTCGGCAAGGATGCGATGTGGACGGTGGCGCGCATGTTCGAAGGTTACTTCGTTTTCGGCACGGCGCAGTACTGGCTCGTGTCGCTGCTCGTCGCCACGGTGGCGCTGCTCTTCGTCGTGCACGCGGCGCTCGCACTGCGCAAGTTCCCGGCGAACTACCGCCAGTACCGCACCTATCGTGACCACCTGAAGCAGATGCGTCACGAGGACACGACGCTCTGGTACTGGCAGGTGGTGACCGGCTTCGCGCTGTTTTTCCTGGCCTCCGTGCACCTCTACATCATGATGACCCGGCCGGACACGATCGGCCCGTACGGTTCGGCCGACCGCGTGTGGAGCGACACGATGTGGCCGCTCTACCTCGTGCTGCTGTTCGCGGTCGAGTTCCACGGCGGCGTGGGCCTCTATCGGGTCGCGCTCAAGTGGGGCTGGTTCGAGAAGGGCGACCCGCTCGCGACGCGACGCAAGCTCCGCCGGTTCAAGTGGGCGCTCACGGCGTTCTTCCTCGTGCTCGGTCTCGCGACGCTCGCCGCGTACATGAAGATCGGCATCGAGCACGCGCCATATTACGGGCAACCGTACGTGCCCGCCGGGGTCGCCACGGAGGTGTCGCCGTGAAGGTCGTCTACACCGACGTGCTGGTCGTCGGCGGCGGACTGGCCGGCCTGCGCGTCGCCATCGGTGCGCGCCGGCGGGGCCACGACGCCATCGTGCTGTCGCTGGTCCCTCCAAAACGGTCCCATTCGGCGGCGGCCCAGGGTGGCATGCAGGCGAGCCTCGCCAACGTCACCAAGGGCGTGGGCGACAACGAGGACGTCCACTTCGAGGACACGGTCAAGGGCAGCGACTGGGGCGCCGACCAGCGCGTCGTGCGCATGTTCGTCAACACGGCGCCCAAGGCCGTGCGCGAGCTGGCCGCCTGGGGCGTGCCGTGGAGCCGGGTGCGGCAGGGCGACCGGCAGGTCATCATCAACGGCGAGAAGGTCACGATCACCGAACGGGCCGAGGCCCACGGGCTCGTCGCGCAGCGCGACTTCGGCGGCACCAAGAAGTGGCGCACCTGCTACGTCTCGGACGGCACGGGCCACGCGATGCTGTTCGCCGTGGGTGACCGCGCGATCGCCGAGGGCATCCCGGTACACGAGCGCACCGAGGCGCTCGCGCTGATCCACGACGGCAAGCGCTGCTACGGCGCCGTGGTGCGGGACCTGATCACCGGCGAGCTGACGGCCTACGTGGCCCGGGCGACGGCCATCGCGACCGGCGGCGCCGGCCGCGTCTACCGCGTCACGACCAACGCCGTGATCTGCGAAGGCATCGGCGCGGCGCTCGCGCTCGAGACCGGCGTCGTGCCGCTCGGCAACATGGAAGCGGTGCAGTTCCACCCGACCGGCATCTTCCCGGCGGGCATCCTCGTGACCGAGGGTTGCCGCGGCGACGGCGGGTTGCTGCGCGACGTCAACGGCCACCGCTTCATGCCCGATTACGAGCCCGAGAAGAAGGAGCTCGCCTCGCGCGACGTGGTTTCGCGTCGCATGGAGGAGCACATCCGCAAGGGCAATGGCGCCAAATCCCGGTTCGGCGAGCACCTCTGGCTCGACATCACGCTGCTCGGCCGCAAGCACATCGAGCACAACCTGCGCGAGGTCAAGGAGATCTGCCAGTACTTCCTCGGCGTCGACCCGGTCGAACAGTGGATCCCGGTGCGGCCCGCGCAGCACTACACCATGGGCGGCGTGCGCACCAACCACACCGGTGAGGCCTACGGCTTGCGCGGCCTGTTCGCGGCCGGCGAGGCCGCGTGCTGGGACATGCACGGGTTCAACCGGCTCGGCGGCAACTCGGTCGCGGAGACCGTGGTGGCCGGCATGATCGTGGGCGAGTACGTCGCGGACTTCGTCGAGAGCCCCGAGGGCGAACTCGACATCCCGACCGTGCTGGTGCGCGAGGCGCTGGAGATCGAGCGCGGCAAGCTCGACACGCTGCTGCACGGCGGGGGCCGCGAGCAGGCGGACACGATCAAGGCCGAGATGCAGCAGGTCATGACGGACCGCGTCGGCATCTTCCGCACTGGGGCCGACCTCGAGTACGCCGTCACGAAGCTGCAGGAGCTGCTCGTGCGCAGCCGCTCGATCGGACTCCGCTCGCGTCGCGACGGTCCCAACCCCGAGCTCGTCACGGCTTACCGTGCGCAGAAGATGCTCAGGATCGCGCTCTGCGTCGCGCAGGGCGCGCTCACGCGCACCGAGAGTCGCGGTGCGCATTTCCGCGAGGACTTCCCGCGCCGCGACGACGCGCAATGGTTGAAGCGGACGCTCGCGACGTGGAGCGATCCGCTGGCGACGGTGCCGACGCTCGACTACGAGGCGCTCGACGTGCGGAACATGGAACTCCCGCCCGGCTGGCGCGGTTACGGCAACAAGGATTACGTCGACCATCCGGATACGGCTGCGCGTGCCGCCGAGGTCGCACGGCTGCGCGAATCGGTCGGTGGCGCCGACCGTCACGCGATCCAGCAGGCGCTGATGCCCTACGATCACCTGTTGCCCGCGAGCCTGCGCGGTCGCAACGAACGCATCGACGAGAAACTCACCGCATGAGCGAAACACTCGCGCCCCCGCCGACCAGCGGCTCCACGGCCGTGCGGGCCGTCGGCTCGCTCGCCCCTGCCGCCGCGCAGGCGGCGATGCCGGTCCCCGACGCGAAGCGTCGCATGCTGCATTTCCACATCCTGCGGCACGATCCGCAGGACCCTGCGAGCATCCCGCACGTCGACGTCTTCGAGCTCGAGGAGGCGTTGGGCATGACGCTGTTCATCGCACTGAACGAGATCCGGGAGAAGCTCGACCCGACGCTCGCGTTCGATTTCGTCTGTCGCGCCGGCATCTGCGGCAGCTGCGGCATGGTCATCAACGGCCGGCCGGACCTGGCCTGCCGCACCCTGACGCAGGACCTGCCGGAAAACATCACGCTCGCGCCGCTGCCGACGTTCGAGCTGATCGCCGACCTGTCGGTCAATACCGGCAAGTGGATGCGCGGAATGAGCGAGCGACTCGAGACCTGGGTGCATTCGCTCGGCGAGCAGGTGGACCTGCGCAAGCTCGAGGAGCGCATGGACCCGGATCTCGCCGACAAGATCTACGAGCTCGACCGCTGCATCGAGTGCGGCTGCTGCGTCGCGGCCTGCGGCACGGCCCGGATGCGCGAGGACTTCGTCGGCGCGGTGGGTCTCAACAAGATCGCGCGGTTCGCGCTCGACCCCCGCGACCACCGGACGGACCAGGACTTCTACGAGCTGGTCGGCAACGACGACGGCGTGTTCGGCTGCATGACGCTGCTCGGCTGCCACGACGTCTGCCCGAAGCAGCTGCCGCTGCAGACGCAGATCGCGTTCCTGCGCCGCAAGATGGTGAAGGCCGGCCTGTAGTGGCTGGTGGCTAGCGATTGGCAGGAGGTCGAAGCAGGTGGCGTGACGGCAGGCTGCCTCTTGCTAGACACTAGACACTAGCCACTAGCCACTAGCCACCAGCCACTAGCCACCAGCCACCAGCCACTAGCCACTAGCCACCAGCCACTGCCTTGCCCCGACCATGTCCTTCTTCTCACGCCTGTTCCGCAAGCGTGCGCCAGCGCACGCCCCAGAACGCGTCCGCCCGACCGAGGTCGCGCCGGCGCCGGCTCCGCGCCCCGACACCGCAGAACTCATTCGCGCCGAGGAGAACAGCGTCGCGCAGGCGGTCGCTGCCGGCGATGCGGCGGCCCTCGGCCGATGGGTGCTAGAGGGA
>JAJTCR010000181.1 GCA_021325695.1 Steroidobacteraceae bacterium
GCTCGTCATGGAGGCCGTCAACATCCCGAAGGTCATGAGCCCTTGGGAGATGCGCGCGCACCTGACGGCGCTGTTCGGCGAGGCAGAGCCCTCGCCGCACCTGCAGCGGCTGGCACAGGCCACGAACCAGCTGACGACGCCGTGGCGTGCGCTGTGGGCCGCCGATGGCGAGGACGATGCAGGCCTGTCGGAATACCGTGACGCGCTCGAGCGTTACCGTGCAGAGCTCGCGCGGCTCGGCGCAGGCATCGTCATCAAGGGCGGTGCGCCACTCCAGAAGACGATCGAAGCGGGCGTATTGAAACCCGCGATCGCCAGGGCGCAATCGAAGGGCGATCCCGAGACGCGCGAGACCGAATACCCGCCGGACGACGTGCCGTCCCCCTCGGCGGCAGTCGCGTCCACGGGCACGAAGGAACACCGGCCGCGTGCCATGCCAGGGACGCCCCGGAGCGGCCGTGATCCGCAATTCGACCGTCCGCTCATGATCGTGTGCCCACCCCGCAGCGGCTCGACGCTGCTGTTCGAGACGCTCGAGCAGTCGCCCGACGTCTACACGGTCGGCGGCGAGAGTCATCGCCTGATCGAAAGCGTGGCCGGGCTGCGCCCGCGTGGCCGGGCTGCGCCCGGAGGCCCACGGCTTCGATTCCAACCGCCTCGATGCGACCGACGCGACGCCGGCGAACGTCGGAGAAGTGCGCGCCCGGTTCCTGGGCGCCCTGCGTGATCGCGAAGGCCGCCCGCCTCCCGCCGCACGGTTGCCGTTGCGCCTGCTCGAGAAAACCCCCAAGAATTCGCTGCGGGTACCGTTCCTGGCTCGCGCGTTTCCGGAGGCGCGGTTCCTGTACCTGCATCGCGACCCGCGCGAGGTGCTGAGCAGCATGATCGAGGCGTGGGAATCGGAAAGGTTCCGGACGTATCCGCACTTGCCCGGCTGGTCGGGTCCTGCCTGGTCCATGGTGCTCGTGCCGGGATGGCGTGAACTCGTCGGTCGGCCGCTGCACGAAATCGTCGCGCACCAGTGGGCCGCGACGACCGCGATGCTGCTCGACGACCTCGGTGCGCTGCCGCCGGAGCGACGGCTGCTCGTGCGCTACGACACGTTCCTCGCGAATCCCGAGGCGGAGGTGCGTCGACTGTGCGGCGAACTCGAGCTGGCGTGGGACATGACCCTGACCGGCGACCTGCCCTTGTCGCGTTTCACGGTCAGCAAGCCCGCGAAGGACAAATGGCGGCGCCACGAACGGGAGATCGAAAGCGTGTTGCCGGGTCTCAAGCCGCTTCTCGACCGCTCGGCCGCGTTCGCAGCCGGGTAGACCCGCGTACCGCCTGTCAGGGCGTCGGAGTGGGGGGCCTGTGGCCGGCCCAGATCAACGCTGCGTTGATGCGTTCGAGCAGGTTGTTGCGCGCCGATTCACCGGTATGGGTGACCGGGCCGATCATGATCGGGTCGATCCAGTTGCTGGCTTCCGTGAGGCAGGCGCAGAGTTCCTTGATGCAATCGCTGCGAACGCGCACGGCCTCGCGCAGTTTCGCGATTTCCTGGGCCTGGGAGGAAATCGTCTCGTGGGCCGAGTCGAGCTCCGCCGACAGCCTGCTTTTTTCCTTCAGTGCTTCGAACACTCGCTCCTCCTCGAAACCTCGGGGTCTGCGTCGAAGCAGATGAAAACCCAACGCCCGGGTCGCAGCCATCAGACATTGCGCACCGTCCGGCCTGCTTTGGATGACAGCCCGCTTCCCTTGCGGCTATCAGGCAAGGCGCACGGCGGCGGCGATGACCGTGGCCTGCCAGCCTTTTGCAGCTCGCCGGGCGTCAGCCCCGGCTTTTCCGGGCCCGCGACGATGCGCTGCTGCTCTTTCGGCGGCCCGAGCTCGACTTGGTCTTGCGCCTCGAGGCGGCCTTCTTCCTGGGCGCGGGCGCCTTGCCCCCTTCCCGACGTGCTTCGGACAGGCCGATCGCAATGGCCTGCTTGCGGCTCTTGACCGTCTTGCCGGAGCCGCTCTTCAACGTGCCGCGCTTGCGTTCGTGCATTGCGCGCTCGACCTTTTCCTTGGCTTTCGCACCGTATCGACTCGCCATGTGCAGTCCCTCGCCAAACCTAAGCGATCAACGGTTTTTTGCATGGCAGGCGCGTCCCCCGCTGTCGGCCGACGCGTCGATTCCCGTCGCCCCGGGCGCGCGCCGGGCTATCGGACTCGGCCGGTGCGAACCTCTCACAGCGTGGCGAACCATTCGGACCGGACCGGCTCTAAGTGCTGCATGAGCGAACCGCCAGACGATCGTGCCGGCGACGTGCGCAAGGGACAGGGCGACGTCAAGCTCGATCGCGAGGAGTTCTCGCGGCGCCTGCGTGAGCGCTTTTACGACCCCGCTTTCGAACAGGCCGCGCACGAAGTCGACCGCATCGTCGAGATCGCCTGGCGCAATTACGACGAGTACCAAATTACCCGTCGAGTGGCTCGCAGCCCGCGCGGCCATCCGCGACGCGCAACGACGGCACGACGATCCCGCGGCCCCGACGCGCATCCTGCTGGTGTGCGGGGCCGCACGCCATGACGAGACGTGCCCCGGCGAAATGTCCAAGTCGTTCCGGCTGGCAGCCGCTGCCCGCGAGGAACTGCAGCGACGCCCCGGCGTCGAGTGCGACCTGCTCGACCTGAGCCTGCTCACGGCGCAGTACGGCCGCCAGATCTTCCCCTGCAAGGCCTGCGTGTCGACCGCCATGCCGTTGTGCCACTGGCCGTGTTCCTGTTACCCCAATCATGCAATGGCCCAGGTCGGTGACTGGATGAACGAGTTGTACCCGCGCTGGGTCGCCGCGCACGGCGTGATGATCGTGACGCCGGTGTACTGGTACCAGGCACCGAGCGTCCTCAAGCTCATGATCGACCGGCTGGTGTGTGCGGACGGCGGCAATCCCGACCCGACGACCACCCACGGCAAGGACCCGAAGCGGGCCAAGGCGCTCGAACTCGCCGGCTGGCCCTATCCGCGCCACCTCGCCGGACGCCACTTTGCGATCGTCGTGCACGGCGACGCGGAGGGCACCGACATCCTGCGACGGTCGCTCACCGGCTGGCTGCAGGACATGCACCTGGTGCAGGCGCACCCGGTCGCGACGATCGACCGCTACATCGGCTATTACGAGCCCTACGCGACGAGCCACGCCGCGCTCGACCGCGACACCGCGTTCGTCGACGAGGTCCGCCAGGCCGCGCGCGTCCTGGCCGAGTCGGTCAGCCTCGCGCGGTCCGGGCGGCTCGTGCAGGTCGCGCCGGCCGGGACGGAAATTCGTCCGAAGTGATTGCCCCGAACGGCGTCACTGACCCATCAACCGGTCGATTTCCGCGAAAAAGCTGCGCCGGCCGCCGGTCAGGCCGAGCGCACGCCAGGTCGGCGCGAGCCGCACGACACGCTCCTTGAAGGCGTCCTCGTAATACTCCGGGTCCAGGTACCCCTGCTGGTACTGGTAGTGCATGTTGTCCCAGTGGGTCTGTTGCGCGATCTGCCACATGCGGAAGCGGCGCAGTTCGGCCTCGGTCAGGTCGTCGAGCGCGGCGACGTCCTCCGGATAGCCCTTCTCGGTCAGCTTGATGATGATCGGCCCGATGTGCTCGGAATCGGCCGCCTGCACGAGCATCGCCTGCAGCGCGTCGGAGCGCATCTGGTAGGTCTGGGCCAGTGCCAGGCGCCGGCCCTCCTCCATCGCGTGCGTGTTCTGCTTGATCTGCTTGGCGAGGTAGATCAGCGTGACGACAACGGCCAACGCCCCCACCATCTCGCCGACCGAGCCCCAGTCCTGCAGGGTCATCGCGCACCTCCCTTCCGCGGTTCCGCGGCCTCCACGATAGCGCACGCCGGTCGTTGCCATCCCCTGTCCCGGCGCGCGCCTGCCACGCCCGGTCGGTTGCGCGGAATGCCTGTTCTGGATGGACCTCGAACCCTGCCCGGTTTGTGGACGGCGTCACGTTTCGGCCGTTGGTTTCCAGACCAGGGTCACGGTCGACCCCGGCCGCCTGAGGCTGAATATGCCGGGTTTACAGAATCCGGCGCGTCGGGGAGGCGCCGCGAATGACGCTCCAGGCGCATCGATGAGCGACCGCACCACGCGCGAGCCCTTCAGCGGCGGCTGGACGGGCGTCGTCGCCCTCGCGCTGTTCGCGTACGTCGCGCTCGCGATCGTGCTGATCCTGGTCGACGGCCAGGGCGGACGCGCGCTCGAGGTGTTCAACCTCTACTCGGACTCGGTCGCGAGTCTCACCGTCGCGGTGCTCGCCGCCGCGGCGGCCCGCGGTTCGCTGCACGCGGCGACGCGGCGCACCTGGTGGCAGCTGACGGCCGCCCTGGCCGCGTACAGCGTCGGCAACCTGCTGCACTCGACCTACTGGCTCTTCGACGTCGACCCGTTCCCGTCGATCGGCGACGTCTTCTTCCTCGCCTTCTACCCGCTCGTGTTCGCGGCCGTGCTCACCGTCATGCGCGCGGCGGCCCTGCGCGTGCAGTGGGCGCGACTCGGCCTCGACGCGACGATCCTGCTGCTCGGCTTCGGGGCCTTCTTCTGGTACTGCGTGATCGAACCGACCGCGACGGCGCAGCGCGATCCCGACATGCTCAAGTACGTGCTCGCCCAGAGCTACATCGGGCTCAATTGCATCACGTTGCTCGCCTGTGGCGTGTTGTTGATGCACGCGGGTGCGGCGCCGGTCCGACGCCGGACCGTGACGCTGCTGACGCTCGGTTTTTCGTGCATGTCGTTCGCCGACATCATCTGGGCGATGTCGAAGGTCCAGGGCAGCTACCTGCCGGGCGCCGCCTCGGACGCGCTGTACCTTTCGTGCTACGTCTGGCTCGGCGCCGCCGCGCGCGAACACCTGCGGGGCGAGCCCAACCTGCGCCGGCCGCCGAGCGCGCTCGGCAGCGCGGTCGTGCGCGGCATGCCTTACATCGCGATGATGATCTCGTTCTCGGTGCTCGTGTACGTCGAGAGCAGCGCGGCGTCGAGCCCCGTGAACACGATGACCGTGATCATCTTCGTGCTCACTTCGCTGGTGATGGTGCGCCAGGGCGTGATCTCGCGCGACGACGCGCTGCTGCGGGAGCAGCGCGCGGCGGGGCTGGTCGAGGCCCGGTACGCGTCGCTGATCAAGAACGCGACCGACGTGATCATGATCGCGGACTCCGAAGGCCAGCTGCGGTTCGCCTCGCCGGCCGCCGAACGGACGCTCGGCATCCACCCCGATGCACTGGTGGGTCGCAACCTGCTCGACCTCTGGTCGGATGGCGACCGGGACCGGCTGTCCGCGTTCCTCGAAGAGGTCGGCCGCAGCCCGCGCGGGCGCGTCGTGGGCCCCCTGGAGATCGTCGTCGACACCGCCGAACGCCGTGGCACGCTCGAATGCGTCGGCAGCAACCTCGCGGACGATCCGGCGATCGCGGGCCTCGCGCTCAACCTGCGCGACGTGAGCGAACGCAAGGTGCTCGAGGAGCAGCTGCGCAAGCTGGCGTTCCACGACCCGCTCACGCTGCTGGCGAACCGCAGCCTGTTCTGGAACCGCGTCGAGCATGCACTCGCGCTCGCGCAGCGCACGCAGCAGCACGTCGCGGTGATGTTCCTCGACCTCGACAACTTCAAGATCGTCAACGATTCGCTCGGGCACGACGCGGGCGACCGCCTGCTGCAGGCCGCCGCGCAGCGGCTGGTGAAATCCACGCGGCCGTCGGACACGGTCGCGCGCCTCGGTGGCGACGAATTCGCGATCCTGCTCGAAGGCATCCGCGACGAAGGCGACGTCGTGCGCATCGCCGGGCCGATCACCGACTCGTTCAACCGCCCGCTGCTGGTCGACGGCCGCGAGACGGAAACGACGGCGAGCATCGGCGTCGCCTGTTCGATGCTCGGCGACGACGCCGAGCAGCTGCTGCGCAACGCCGACATCGCGATGTACCACGCGAAGGCGGCCGGCAAGGCGCGCTTCGTGCTGTTCCAGCCGCACATGCAGGAGCAACTGCACGATCGCCTGCGGCTCGAACAGGACATCGACCTCGCGCTCGCGCGGCACGAGTTCTTCGTCGAGTTCCAGCCGGTCGTCGACCTGACCAGCCGCGAGCTGCTCGGCGTCGAGGCGCTCACGCGCTGGCAGCATCCGGACCGCGGGCTGGTGATGCCCGGGGACTTCATCGCCGCGGCCGAGGAATCGGGTCGCATCGTCGAACTCGGCCGCCAGGTGCTCGTCGACGCGTGCAGCCAGGTCCAGCGCTGGAGCCACGCCCTGCCGCACGGTCGCGGCCTGCGTGTCGCGATCAACATCTCCGGCCGTCACCTGCAGCAGGGCGACCTGATCGCCGACGTGCGGCACGCACTCGAGGTGTCCGGCCTCGATCCCGGCAACCTCGTGATCGAACTCACCGAGAGCACGATCATGCAGAACACCGAGGCCAACCTCGACCGTTTCCGCGAGCTCAAGGCGCTCGGCGTGCGGCTCGCGATCGACGACTTCGGCGTGGGGTACTCGTCGCTGTCCTATCTGCATCGGTTCCCGATCGACATCCTCAAGATCGATCGCGCGTTCGTGAGCCGCCTGACCGAACAGGACGGCGGGCCGGAGCTTGCGCGCGCCGTGGTGATGCTCGGCTCGACGCTCGGGCTCGAGACGGTCGCAGAGGGGATCGAGAACGAGGAGCAGGTCCGGAGCCTGCTCGACCTCGGGTGTGTCGCCGGGCAGGGTTTCCTGTTCGCCAGTTCGTGCTCGCTCGCCGACGTCGCGAACACGCCCTACATGGCGCGCCGTGCGCGGATCCGCGGCGACCGCGCGCCGTTCGACCTGACCGCGACCGGTCGTTTCAAGACTTCGGAGCTCCTGGTGCGCTCGGCGGCCGGCTGAGTCGAGCGCGCGCGGCCTGAGCGATCGCGAGTCGCGCGAGGCCGGCGGGCCTGAAATTGTGAAATCCGGCCGTGGCGCGCCTTGAGCGCGTTGAGGCCCTCGGCCGCGGCGTAGGTCGCGTCCACGATCTCGCGTCGTGACATCCAGCGCGTTTCGTAGTTGAGGATGCGCTCCCATGTCGGCTGCACCAGCAGCTGGCGATGTTCCTCGAGCGTGCGTGCAAACAGCCGGTAGCCGAAACGCTCCGGCTCCTCGAAGCCGCGGCTGCCCGGATCGAGGAACGGTCCCATCGGCGAGATGAAGGTCGCGAGTCGCTGATCGCAGCGCTGGAACAGGCGCTCGCAGTAGTCGACGGTGCCCAGTACCGATTCACGTGTCTGTCCCGGAAGCCCGATCATGAAGAAGACGTCGATCCGCCGGCAGCGGCGACGCAGCGCCTCGACGAACACGGCCTCCATCTGCGCGTTGTCGTACGGAGTCTCGCCGTCCTGTGCCTGGCGCAGCGCAGGGTCGTGACTGTCCGGGCTGATCTCCATGCTCCAGCGGCCGACCTGCCGTGCGATGTCGCGCACGAACGATGCCGGCGGCAGGTCGAGGAACTCGAAGACGATTTCGTTCGCCAGGCGGGCATGGCGCAGGCGCTCGAGCAGTTCGCCCGCGGCTTCCGGTCCCGCCTGCAGCACGTCGCCGACGAGGTAGATGGGCGCGCGCGAGAACTGCGCGATGGCCGTCATGTTCGCCACCAGGCTCGCGGGCGAGCGAAACGCCGGACGCGAACGGTGCGTGAGTGAAGTGCAGGTCGTGCGCGAGGCGCCGCACGTCACGCAGTCGTGCGAGCAGCCCTTGAGCGTCAACACGGCCGTCATCGGGTTGCGCAGCCAGTGCTGCATCGGCAGCGCGCCCGCGAGGTCACGGTGGCGCAGGACCATGCGTGCGAACACGTCCGGACGCAGGTCGACGTAGTCGAGGGCGGGCGGCACGAAGCCGTGGGGATTGACGTGGACCGTGTCACCGTCCTTCCAGGTCAGGTTGGGAATCCCGTCGCACGGCTTCCTTCGGCGCAGCGCCTCGAGCAAGCGGTGCAAGGGGCCCTCGGTGCTGTCGCCGCGCAGCACGAAGTCGACCTGCGGGTAGCGGATCAGCTCTTCGTGGAAGTAGCTTGCCGAAAGCCCGCCCATGATCACCGGCACGTGCGGATGCCGTTCCTTGCAGAGCCGCGCGATCTCGAGCGCGCCGTGCGCGTGCGGCAGCCAGTGCAGGTCGATGCCGATCGCCCGCGGTGACACGCTCGCGAGAAACCGCGGCACGTCGAAGCGCGCGTCGCGCATCATGCGCAACGCCAGGTTGACGATCCGCACGTCGTAGCCCCGGTCGTACAGGTAACCGGCGATCGTGAGGAAACCGAGCGGGTACATCTCGAACACCGGCGAGGACGGCACCATGTCGCTGACGGGGCCGTAGAGGATCGCGCGACGCCGGAAGTCGTACACGCTGGGCGCGTGGAGCAGCAGCAGGTCGATGCCCGCAGCCGACATCACGCGGCGCCTGCCGTCCCGGTCACCCACGGACACACTGTCTTACCGTCGCCGCGCTCGCGCAGATACACGTGGACCCGTGTGGCGGCCGTCGATGGGAGTGCGTCGGGCATCGTCGAAGACACCTGCAGGTCGCTCGGAGACCCCTGCAGGATGCCACCGCAGCGCGGCGGCCGGGATCCGGAACCCCGCCTACACGGCCTTCGTCTTGTGCTGCGTTTCGAGCCAGGTGCGGATGCGCTTGGCGTCGGCGATCCGCGTGAGCTTGCCGAACGAGTTCAGCAGCACGATCACGACCTGGCGGCCGTCGATCACGGTCTGCATCACCAGGCAGCGGCCGGCTTCGGAAATGTATCCGGTCTTCTGGACGCCGACCTGCCAGTCGGGCTTCTCGACCAGCGAATTGGTGTTGCGAAACTGCAGCGCCTGCCGGCCGACGTAGACGGTGTGCTCGACGGCCGTCGAGTACCTGCCGATCGTCGGGGTCTCGCCGGCCGCCAGCACCAGCTTGGCTAGATCGCACGGGCTCGCCACGTTCAGTTTCGACAGTCCGGTCGGCTCGACGAAATACGCGGTCTTCATGCCGAGCTCGGCGGCCTTTGCGTTCATCGCCCGCACGCAGGCGGTGAGACCCTTCGGATAGGAACGGCACAGCGCGTGTGCTGCACGGTTCTCGGACGACATCAGGGCGAGCCGCAGCAGGTCGTTGCGGGACAAGCGCGCGCCCGGCCACAGGCGTGACCCGGAGCCCGCGGTTCCACGCACGTCGGCCACCGTGATCGTGAGCATCTCGTCCATGGGCTGGTCCGCCTCGAGCACGACCAGCGCAGTCATCAGCTTGGTGATCGAGGCGATCGGTGCCGGCGTGTTCTCGTGCCGGGACGCGAGCACGGCCGAGTTCGAGCCGTCGAAGATGTAATAGGCCTGTGAGCGCACGTCGGGCCGTGCGGGCTGCGAGCCGACGCCGGACGCGGCGGCCTGGGCCGGCAGGCCCTGCACGACCAGCAACGACAGCAAGACGAATCCGAGTTTTCGATACGAGTTCATTGCGTGTCCCGCCTGGCCGGTGACGCCGCCGTGCACGGAGTGCTCCGGACGAGCGCGGTTCGCAGCCTTCTGTCGCTGAAGCGTAGTCCGCAGGGTGAATCCCGGTGCGTGACCGGCGCCGCAGAATCTAGCGACGAAAGAGGAGCCCGGGGCGCAACCGCCACCGGAACGGCAGCGTTCATGGTCGAGGTGGAATCGGTGTCTTCGAGGCGCAGGCAGCCGCGTGCCGTTCAACCATCAGGGAGCGGGGTGTTCGTTGTTGTCGATGGCGCGCGGATCATGCCCGATCGTCGCGATTGAAGCATCCTCGCGTAGGCACTCGCCCGATCGGAGAGTAAGCTCTCCGAAGAAATCGACTGCGGAGCAGGAGGGATTTCATGCTGAATCGACGTGGATTCGTGGGCCTCTCGTTGGCGGCGGCGGCCGGCGCGGCGCTGCCACTGGGGCGGGCGTTCGCCGAGGCCTTGCAGGTTACCGACGTCCGGGCCGTCACCCGCGAGGGTGCCGCCACCAGCCTCGCGGCGAGTGACCTGTTACAACTGAA
>JAJTCR010000182.1 GCA_021325695.1 Steroidobacteraceae bacterium
TGCATGCGTGCGCGGTCGCGCCGGCACCGGGAGCCCGCCAGGCTGTGACGCTTGTCCCCGCCGGGGGCCCCGCGCGACCATGCCTCGACGCGCCGGAGGAGCAACGGATGTACGTGACGCTGGGCATGGTCGGGTTGGGCCGGATGGGCGGCAACATGAGTCGCCGCATCGCCCGCGCGGGGCACACCGTCGTCGCCTGGGACCGCGCCGAGGGCGCGCGCTCGGCGCTCGGCGACGAGCCGCGCGTCGAGACGGTCGCGACGCTGGCCGACCTCGTGGCGCGCCTCCCCTCCCCCCGTCGGGTATGGCTCATGCTGCCGGCCGGCTCGCCCACCGAAAGCACCCTCGCGATGCTCGTGCCGCTGCTCGCGCGTGGCGACGTGATCGTCGACGGCGCCAATGCGATGTACCGGGACAGCCAGCGGCACGCCGTCGAACTCGCCGAGCACGGCGTCGGCTTCGTCGACGCGGGTGTCTCCGGCGGGGTCTGGGGCCTGGAACACGGCTACGGACTGATGGTGGGCGGCGATGGCGCCGCCGTGCAGGCGGTCGAACCGGTGCTGCGCGCACTCGCACCGGGGCCCGACCGGGGCTGGGTGCACTGCGGGCGCGCCGGCGCCGGACACTTCGCCAAGATGGTCCACAACGGCATCGAGTACGGAATGATGCAGGCCTACGCCGAGGGGTTCGCGCTCCTGCGCGCCAAGACCGAACTCGAACTCGACGTGCCGGAGATTGCCGAGGCGTGGCGTCACGGCACCGTGATCCGATCGTGGCTGCTCGACCTGACGGCCGAGTTCCTCGCGCAGGATCCGAACCTCGCCGACATCGCACCGTTCGTCGCGGACTCGGGCGAGGGTCGCTGGACGGCACACGAATCGATCGAGCTCGGCGTGCCGACCCCGGTCATGACGCTCGCGCTGATCGAACGATTCGCGAGTCAGGGACGGGGCGATTACACCAACCGCCTGCTCGCGCGGATGCGACAGGCCTTCGGCGGGCACGCGGTCAAACAGGGCTGACTCGTCAGCTGTCCGGCGACGCGGACGCGGCCCGGTCGGCGACCACGACGCCCGGTTCGCGCGTCAGCCGCACCGCCGGGGACGTACCGGCGCCCGCGAGCAGCTCCGCGAGCGCCGCAGCCTTGTCGCCGCCCGTGACGAGCCAGAGACGTTCGCGCGCCGATCGCAGTCGGGCGTACGTGAGCGTCATGCGTCGCGTGCCCTGGTACGGCCGCGTGATCGCCACGTCGCGATCGGCAATCTCGAGCACCGGATCCCCCGGCACCAGCGACGCCGTATGGCCGTCGCTGCCGAGCCCGAGCTGCACGACGTCGAATTCGCCGTCCGGTCCGAGTCGTTCGCGGAGCAGCGCCGCGTAGCCGTCGGCGGCGCGCTCGAGGTCGTCGACCTCGACCGGCATCTCGAGCAGGTTTGTGCGCGGCAGGAGGCCCTGCTCGACCAGTCGCGTCCTCAGCGACGCGAGGTTGCGCCGACCGTCGTCCGCCGGCACGCAACGCTCGTCCACCTGCGCGACGACGATCGCGGCCCACGGCAGCGGCGAACACGCGAACAGCTCGAACGCGCGCAACGGCGAGCGACCACCGCTCAGGGCAATGCAGGCCCGTCCGCGTTCGGCCACCGCGGCCGCGCACGCGCGGGCGAGTTCGCCGGCCGCGCAGCGCGCCGCCTCCTCGAGGTCGCGCGAGACGATCAGCCGCACGGCTCGGGCGCCACCGTGTCGGCGGGCGGGTCGTACCAGCCGCCGTACCGCTCGACCATGCGCGCCGCGGCCGGCGCACCCCACGTGGCGGGTTCATACGGCTCCGCCTGCGGACCGCTGGCGAGCAGGCGGTCGACGATCGACCACGCGACCTCGACCGAGTCCTGCCGCGCGAACAGGCTTGCGTCGCCGCGCAACGCGTCGCCCAGCAGCCGCTCGTACGGCAGCATCTCGTCGGTCTGCGCGTTGCACGCGAACAGCTCCGTCTCCTGGCCCACCATTGCTTCGCCGTGTGCCTTGATGCGCGCACCTAGGGCAATTGCGACGCGATCGGGACCGAGCCGGAAACGCAGGTAATTGGTGCGCGGCGGCAGCGGTTCGTCGAACAGACGCTGTGGCGGCCGCCGGAACGTCGCCAGCACCTCCGTCGCCGTGACGGGCAACCGCTTGCCCGTGCGCACGAAGAACGGCACGCCGGCCCAGCGCCACGAGTCGATCTCGAATCGCAACGCGGCGTACGTCTCGACGTCGGAGCTGGTGGACACGCCGTCCTCGCCGCGGTAGCCCGTGTACTGGCCGCGCACGATGTCGCGGCGGTCGGGCGCGCGCACGGCGCGCAGCACCTTCATCTTCTCGTCGCGCATGGCCTCGGGGCCCATGCCGACCGGCGGCTCCATCGCGAGGATGGCCAGCACCTGCAACAGGTGGTTCTGCACGACGTCGCGCACGGCGCCGAGCTCTTCGTACAGGCGGCCGCGGCCTTCGACGCCGAAGCGTTCGGCCATCGTGATCTGCACGTGCTCGACGTGCGTGCGGTTCCAGACCGGCTCGACGAACGAATTCGCGAAGCGGAAGTAGAGCAGGTTCTGCACCGGCTCCTTGCCGAGGAAATGGTCGATCCGGAAGATCGAGCGTTCGTCGAACACGCGCTGCAGCGCGCGGTTGATGGTCTGCGCACTCGGTAGGTCGCGGCCGAGCGGCTTCTCGACCACCACGCGCGCGCCGTCCGCGCAGCCGGAGGCGCCGAGTTTTTCGGCCACCTCGGCAAACAGGCTCGGCGGAATCGCGAGGTAGTGGCACGGGTGCCGCGACTCGCCGAGCGCGGTGCGCAGCGCCGCAAAGGTGGCGTCCTCGCGATAGTCGCCGTCGACGTAACGCAGCTTCGCCTGGAGTCGCTGCAGCGCATCCGCATCGGTCGAGTCACCGTGCTGTTTCAGGCTCTCGTGCATGCGCTCGACGAGGTCGGCCGCCGTGAGGCCGCCGCGCGCCACGCCGACCACCACCGGCGGCAGGCGCCCGCGACGCTCGAGGTTCTCGAGCGCCGGGAAAATCTTCTTGAACGCCAGGTCGCCGGTGATGCCGAAGACGACCAGCGCGTCGGAGTAATCGCCGTTCATGGCTCGTGGTCCCTGCGGTGCCGTCCTGCACCCGCCCGAGCATATCGGCGCGGCCGGCCGTCGTCACGAAGCGCCGGCCTGGGACCTGCGGCGAATACCTAAGTCGATTCGGCGTGCGATTGATCTCGGTCAAGGCAACCGTGCTGCGCGGCGACCACCATTCGCGCCGACCCGCCGTAAAGCCGCGGGACGCCACGGAGTAGTAACAAATGACCGAAACACGCCACCTGTGGAAGATCCTGGGCGCCATCATGGCGCTCTCGTTCGGGATCCTCCTGTTCCTGGGCCGGGAGATCTACCTCACGGCTCCTCCCGTGCCTGCCGCGGTCAAGACGACGGCCGGCCAGACCCTGTTCACCGGGGCGGACATCCAGACCGGACGCGAGGTCTGGCAGTCCATCGGCGGCCACCAACTCGGCTCGATCTGGGGCCACGGCGGCTACGTCGCGCCGGACTGGTCCGCGGACTGGCTGCACCGCGAAGCCACCGGGTTGCTCGAGCTGTGGGCCACGCGTGAGCACGGCAAGTCGTTCGACGCGCTTGCATCCGCGCAGCAGGCCGTCCTGAAGGCGCGCCTGCAGGACGAGATGCGCGCCAACACGTACAACCCGGACACGCGCGAAGTCGTCGTCTCCGAGGACCGCGCCCGGGTCATGGCGCAGGTCGCCGACCACTACGAGGCGCTGTTCGGCAGCGACCCCGAGCTCAACACGCTGCGCTCGCAGTACGCGATGAAGCAGGACACGGTCGCAGATCCCGCGCGTCGCGAAGCGCTGACCACATTCTTCTTCTGGACGTCCTGGTCGACGACGACGAACCGTCCGAACGACGACGTCACCTACACCAGCAACTGGCCGTCCGAGCCGCTGGTCGGCAACGAGCCGACCGCGCCCACGTTCATGTGGACCTTCGTCAGCATCTTCATGATGCTGGCCGGCATCGGCGCACTCGCCTGGTACCACGCCTCGGTGCAGGGCAAGGAGCCGCGCCCGGTCGTGCCCGACTCCGACCCGCTCAAGGCGTTGAAGCCGACGCCCTCGATGAAGGCGACGGCCAAGTACTTCTGGGTCGTGACCGCCCTGATCCTCGTGCAGGTCGTGCTCGGCGGCATCACCGCGCACTACGCGGTCGAAGGCCAGTCCTTCTACGGCATCCCGCTCTCGGAGATCCTGCCGTACTCCGTCACGCGCAGCTGGCACCTGCAACTCGCCGTGCTGTGGATCGCGACCGCGTGGCTCGCGACCGGCCTCTACATCGCCCCCGCGATCTCGGGGCACGAACCTAAGTTCCAGCGGTTCGGCGTGAACTTCCTGTTCACCTGCCTGCTGATCATCGTCGTCGGAGCCCTGGCCGGCCAGTGGTTCGCCGTGATGCAGAAGATGGGATACGCGACCAACTTCTGGTTCGGTCACCAGGGCTACGAGTACACGGACATCGGCCGCTTCTGGCAGATCTTCCTGTTCATCGGCCTGATGCTGTGGCTCGGGCTCGTCGGCCGCGCGCTGTGGCCCGCGCTCAAGCGC
>JAJTCR010000183.1 GCA_021325695.1 Steroidobacteraceae bacterium
CGTGCTGAGGTCGCGTGACGATCGAGCCGTCATCGTGCTGGCGCCGCCGATTGACGGCGAGCAGGCGTCGCTGCTCGCCCTGCTCGCAGACGGCGCGGCGTGGTCCACGTCAGCGCTTGCACTCGCCCTGGGCGCGAGCCAGCGCACGATCCAACGCGCGCTGGTCCGGCTCGAGGCCGCCGGCCGCGTGCGCTCGATCGGTCGCGCCCGGGTGCAGCGCTGGCTGTCGCCGCCGCTCACGGGATTTGCGACGACTTTGTTACTCCCTGCCGCGCTGCCGCCCGGGTAGCGTGTGTCCCACGCGGCACCCGAGTCCGCACCGAGGAGGAAGACGATGACTGCCAACACGCGCAAGCAAGCCAATGACGCACAGGTGCCGACGCACGCAGCGGAGATCGTGCGTGAATACGGCCCGTTCGACGGCGCGACCCACATCCACGGCATCACGCACGACGGCCGGCACGTCTGGGCCGCGACCGGCGCGAAACTCGTGTCGTTCGATCCCGCCACCGGCCAACCGTCACGCACGCTCGAGCACGCGTGCGACGCCGGCACCGCTTTCGACGGCAGGTTCCTCTACCAGATCGCCGAGGCGCGCATCGACAAGATCGACCCCGCCACGGGTGCGGTCGTGCACTCCATTCCCGCCCCCGGCCAGGGACGTGACTCCGGGCTGGCCTGGGCCGAAGACAGCCTGTGGGTCGGGCAGTATCGCGACCGCACGATCCACCAGATCGATCCGCGGTCCGGCGCGATCCTGCGCACGATCGAGTCGAATCGCTTCGTCACCGGCGTGTCGTGGGTCGACGGCGAGATCTGGCACGGTACGTGGGAAAACGACGCGAGCGACCTGCGCCGCATCGATCCGAAGAGCGGCGCCGTGCTCGAACGCGTCGAAATGCCGAGCGGCGTCGGCGTCAGCGGACTCGAGTCCGACGGCGCCGACCTGTTCTATTGCGGCGGCGGCGCCAGCGGCAAGGTCCGCGCGGTGCGACGGCCGCGACACGCGCGAGCCTGAGGCAGGAGGACATCATGGTCGACATCATTCATCGCGTCGGCATCAAGGCGCCGGTCGCAAAGGTCTATGCGGCGTTGTCCACGATCGACGGCATCGCGGGCTGGTGGACGACGCAGACGACGGGCGTGTCCGAGCCGGGTTCGAACATCGAGGTCCAGTTCTACGCGCCGAACGGCGAACGAATGGGCGGCATGGACATGGAGGTCGTGGCGCTCGAGCCCGACCGACACGTGCACTGGCGCTTCAGGTCGGGCCCCGGCGAGTGGGTCGACACCGACGCGACGTTCCAGCTCTCGGAGGACGGCGACTACACGATCGTCCGGTTCGGCCACCGGAACTGGCGCGAAGCGGTCGAGTTCACCGAACACTGCAGCACGAAGTGGGCAACGTTCATGCTGAGCCTCAAGGACCTCGTCGAAACGGGCCGGGGCCGGCCCGCACCGCGAGATCTCTGGATCGGCAACTGGCACTGAATCCGCGACGCCCTCTCCCGCCGACACGGGAGAGGCGCCGCGTAAAATCGCCGCATGGACGCGAAACAGCTGTACACGGACAAGGCCGACACGTACCTGGTGTTCAACTCGGTGTTCCGGTCGCGCCAGGCGCTGCAGGCGTTCTTCGAGTCCTACGACGGTCTCCGGCCCAACCTCCGGATCCTCGATGCCGGTTGCGGCGCCGGCGCCGCCACGCTGGCGCTCGCCGCGGCACTCCGACGCCGACGACTCGAGGCCGCGGAGCTCTGCGCATTCGACCTGACGCCCGCGATGCTGAGCCGCTTCCGGCAGGCCCTTGCACGCGAGAATCTCCACGGCGTGAAACTGTTGGAAGCCGACGTGCTGGAGTTGCAAAGGCTGCCACCGGACTGGACGAACTACGACCTGATCGTGTCGGTCGCGATGCTCGAGTACGTCCCGCGACCTGCGCTCGCCACGGCGCTCGCGGCCTTGCGGGCCCGGCTCGCGCGCGACGGTCGGCTGCTCGTTTTCATCACGCGCAGGAACTGGGTCACCAAGCCGCTGATCGAAACCTGGTGGCAGGCAAACCGCTACACGCGCGACGAGCTGGTAAGCGCATTCGAGTCCGTGGGGCTCGGAACGCCGAAAATTCGACGTTTCCCCGCATCGCATTTCTGGCAAAACACGTGGGGCCACGTGCTCGAAAGTGATCGGGTCACGCACCCGGTTCGCGGCGACTGAGCTGCAAGACGGCGGCGCGGGGTCCGCGTAAAACCGGGCCGACGATGCGTGCGGCACGGTCATCTGCGAACATGGGCCACCCTGGGCTGCTCGAAATCGACCGGGAGTCACCGCATGCACCGCCGCACCCTTGCCGCTCTCGTCCTCGCGCTCGCCGCCACGCACGCCGCGAACGCGCACGACATCATCCGCCACGCCGCGCCGAACTTCCCGATCGCGAGCCACGTGGTGGTGCCGACGGACACCGACCTCGTGTTCCTGAGCGGGATGCTCGCCGACGTGGCCGACCCGAAGGCGCCCGCCGGCAGCGTCGAGCGCCTCGGCGACACCGCGACCCAGGCGAAAAGCGTGCTCGCGAAGATCCAGAAGGAGCTCGAGATCCTCGGGCTCACGATGGCGGACGTGGTCAAGATGAACGTCTTCCTGGTCGGCGATCCCCGCAAGGGCGGCAACATGGATTTCGAGGGCCTCATGCAGGCGTACCTCGGTGTCTACGGGCTACGACCGCAGCAGGGCAAGCTGCCCGCGCGCACGACCGTGCAGGTCGCCGGATTGCCGGTGCCGGGCGCGCTGGTCGAGATCGAGGTCGTCGCGGCGAGACATGCGGCGCAGCACGAACACGCCGCGCCCTGAGGCCAGCGCCCGGCTCAAGGCAGCTTGATCGCCGACAACTCGAGCACGTCGGTGATCGAACGGCCGTCCCAGCAATAGGCAAAGTGGCGGGACTGCGTGCAGCGGCCGACGCGGTCGGGCCAGAACACCGCGACGCACTGGCCGCCCTGCCGGCGCACGCTGTCGTAGACGATGCCGTCGGAGCCGTCTCGTCGAAGCTCGCGTGCAAACGCCTGGCTCGCCTTGTAATCGTCGGGGTCGTGCAGCTTCGGATGGGCGCCCCGAAGGTCGTGGAATTTCGCGGCGATCCGCATCACGTAGCAGCGCATCTCGACGCGTGTCGCGGGCTCCCGCGTCAACGCGAGAAAACGCGCGGTGTGATACACCGTTTCACGCAACGACGTCTCGAGTTCCCTGGCCGCGTAGAACACGCCATAAGTGCCATCGGAGAAACGCGAACCCTCCGGATTCAGGTGCGTGAACGCCGCCATGATCGGCGTCGTGCCCGGCCCGCTCACGCGTCGCTCCGGCGGCGTCAGCGCCAGCACGCCGAGTTCCTCGCGGATGCGCGGGTTGGTGAGCGCCTCGACTTCCGCGAGCGCCTCGAAGTCCGCCGGGTCGGCGATCCGCTCCCAGGGTCCCACGGGCGGGAACCGGCTCGGCACGATCCGGTGTGCGCGCCAGTCGATCGCGCGGCGCGGCGGCGCCTTGCGCACCCTCATCCGCCCCGCTGGGCGTCGAGGTACTGGCGCACGACGAAGAGGTCGGACACGTTGCCGCCGAGCATGCGCTCGAGCGCGCTGTGGCCGCCGAACATCGGCGCGTCGTTCGGTCGCGTGAGCCAGGCATCGGCGCGGGCCGGGTCCGGGAACAGGATCTCCAGCGCCTTGAAGATGCCGAGCACGTAGCTGATGCGTTCGAGCACGTCGCGTGACAGGTTGGCCGCCTGCGGGTCTTTCTTCCACTTGAAGTACGTCGAGGCGGGCGGATTGCCGAGCAGCGTCCGTTCCTGCGACGTGTCGAGCTTCCAGAGCCCGGCGATGCGGAAGAACGCGCGCAATGCGGCGCCGGCGAGTTCGCGCTCGGCGGCGACAGGCTTCGACCGGGACGTGGCGGCGTGTTGCATCGATCCTCCGGTCCGACCGTACTCCACATATGGAGTGATGTCAAATATAACTACATATGGATACACGAGGCCGGCACGGCCTTCGCGGTTCCCGGGCGCTCCGCCCTGCCCGCTCCGGCACACCGCAACCGCATAAGGGATTCAGCGGGTGACCGACTCGGAAACAGCGGGCAGCGCTTTCGGCCGGCTCCATAGAAGAATGCCGTTTGCTCTCAGCCAGGACGGCGTTCATGACCTTTCCCAAGTACATCTACGAGGCCGAGTTCGACCTGGCCTACGAGGGCCCGTTTCAGCAGGGCGGCCCGCGTCACGTCACGGGCCACATCGAGGGACCGTCGCTGCAGTCGGTGACCAGCGAGCTCGCGCGTCGACTCAAGGATCATCCGTACGCGGACATCAGCACGCTGCACGTGGACCGCGTCACGGGCGAGCAGTGGATCGAGCGCCTGCGCGAACAGACCGAACGTGGCTACCCGACGGAGCAGTTCGAACTGCGCGAGCAACGGCTGCAGGAGCTGTGGGCGCGCGAATGCGCGCTCGACGAGCGCGCCTGATCGGTCGAGCGATCGAGTAGACCAACGCCCTCCCCGGCTCGCGCCGGAGGGACGTCATGTCCTCCACGCCTGATGCATGCGCCTGCCCGGGAACCGAAACGCCCCGGTCGGTCGTGACATCGAATGGGTGTGGA
>JAJTCR010000184.1 GCA_021325695.1 Steroidobacteraceae bacterium
GGCCATCGACGAAGTCATCGCCGCGGATCCCGACCACCCGGCCCTGCCGGCGCTCCGGGCGCGACTCGAGTTCGTGCGGCTCGCGAACTCGAACCCGAATGTCATGGCGTTGCGCGCAGCGCTCGAGGCGAACCCGGCGGATTCGGCCGCACGGCACGCGCTCGCGGCCCATTTTGCACTGGCCGGGGACTACGGCACGGCGCTGGCTGAGTGGCTCGAATTGATGCGGCGCGACAGAACGTACGGTGACGAGGCGGCGCGACGCAGCCTGCTGCAGGCTTTCGACGTGCTCGGCGAGCAGGACACGCTGGTGGTCCAGTACCGGCGCAGGATGGCGAGCTTATTGCACTAGTCGTTCGTGTGAATGCCGTCCTTGCCGCGCGCGCGTCACCGAAGTATAAAAACGCCGCTTGCCCTGCCCTTGGGTTTTTCGATGAGCGAGAAGCCAGAGCCTGCAGACGAGTTCGAGGACGAAGACAGCGAAGAAGTCGCCGGGGGTGGCGACGACTCGCTCGACGTCGATCGCCTGATCCAGGACCTCGACAAGCGCAAGCGTGGCGCACCCAAGGGCGCCGAGCCGGCATGGCGCAAGCTCGAACGCCTGCTCGAACAGAAGCGTACCTCCGAGCTGCTCAGCGACTTCGACGACTACGACTTGGGCGACCGGCCCAAGCCCAAGAGGCCCAGTGTTTGAGGAAGTGACTAGTGAATAGTGACTAGCCGGATGAGAACGCTGGGCTGCCGCCTGTGTCCGACTATTCACTATTCACTATTCACTATTCACTAATCACTGATCACTGATCCCCTCAGTGGAAGTCGCGCGATTCCGCGCGGAGCCGCCCGAGCAACGGGCTCAAGTCGAGGAGCCGCTGCGCGACCACGTGCATCACCTCGCCTTCCAGCTGCAGCTTCCCCGCCACGCCCATGAGCCGGGAACCGACGAGCGCCTGGCGCTGGCGCTCGCCGAGATCACGCCAGACGATCACGTTGATCGAACCGAACTCGTCCTCGAGCGTGACGAAGGTGACGCCCTCGGCGCTGCCCGGCCGCTGGCGGGTGATCACGAGACCCGCCGTCCGCACGTGTGTCCCGTCGCGCGACGCCCGGAGCGAGCGCGAATCGAGCATGCCGCGTACGGTGAGGCGTTCGCGCAGCAGCGCGATCGGATGGCGACGCAGCGTGAGCCCGGTGTGCGAATAATCGGCGACCACGTCCTCGCCCTCGCGCGGTGCGCGCAGCAGCGGGATGCCCTCGGCGATCCGCACCTCGGGCAACACCGGCATCGCCGGCTCGAGTCCCGCGACCTGCCACGCTGCCCGGTGACGGTGTCCCCCGAGCCCGGCCAGCGCACCCGCGGCGGCGAGACAGCCCAGGTCGCGCCGGTCGAGGCGGGCCAGCTCGGCGATCTGCTGCACGCTGTCGAACCGTCCGCCGCGCTGCACGCGCGCGGCGACCAGCCGGTCCGCGGCCTCCTGTGACAACCCTTTCACCAGCCGCAGCCCGAGGCGCAGCGCAGGCTCGTCCGTGCCCGGGATGCGCTCCAGCGTGCAGTCCCAGTCGCTCGCGAACACGTCGATCGGCCGCACCGGCACGCCGTGGCGCTGCGCATCCTGCACGATCTGCGACGGCGCGTAGAACCCCATCGGCTGGCTGTTGATCAGCGCGCCCGCAAACGCCGCGGGTTCGTGCTGCTTGAGCCACGCGGACACGTAGACCAGCAGCGCGAAGCTCGCGGCGTGGGATTCCGGAAAGCCGTACTCACCGAAACCGAGGATCTGGTGGAAGATCCGGCGCGCGAACTCCTCGGTGTAGCCGCGCTCGCGCATGCCGCGGATCAACCGCTCCTCGAAAGGACCGAGCCCGCCCTTGCGTTTCCACGCGGCCATCGCACGCCGCAGCTGGTCGGCCTCGCCCGGCGTGAACCCGGCCGCGACGATCGCGAGCTGCATGACCTGCTCCTGGAAGATGGGGACGCCGAGCGTGCGCTTCAGCACGCCCTCGACCGCGTCGCTCGGGTACGTGACGGTCTCGAGCCCGGCACGGCGGCGCAGGTACGGGTGGACCATGTCGCCCTGGATCGGGCCTGGGCGGATGATCGCCACCTCGATCACCAGGTCGTAATACGAGCGCGGCTTCAGGCGCGGCAACATCGCCATCTGCGCCCGCGACTCGATCTGGAACACGCCCACGGTGTCGGCGTGCCCGATCATGTCGTAGACGACGGGGTCCTCGGCGGGGACTTCGGCAAGCGTCCAGCGCTGGCCGCGACAGCGATGCACGAGGTCGAACGCGCGACGGATGGCCGTGAGCATGCCGAGCCCGAGCACGTCGACCTTGAGCAGGCCGAGCGCGTCGAGGTCGTCCTTGTCCCATTCAATTACCGTGCGCGCGGGCATCGCTGCGTTCTCGACCGGCACGAGTTCCTCGAGCAGGTCGCGCGCGATCACGAAGCCGCCGACGTGCTGCGACAGGTGCCGCGGAAAACCGAGCAGCTGTCGCGCGAGCGTGAGTACCCGGGCCAGCACGGGACTGTCGGGGTCCAGGCCCGCCTCGCGCACGCGGCCCTCGTCGATGCGGCTGCCGTCCCACCACTGCATCGAGCGCGCGAGCGCGTTGACCTGCAGCGGGTCGAGCCCCATCGCCTTCGCCACGTCGCGCAAAGCGCTCCGCGGCCGATAACAGATCACGGTCGCGGCAAGGGCCGCGCGGTCGCGACCGTATTTTCGGTAGACGTACTGGATCACTTCCTCGCGCCGCTCGTGCTCGAAATCGACGTCGATGTCGGGCGGTTCGTTGCGCTCCTTCGAGATGAAGCGCTCGAACAGCAGCGACATGCGCGCGGGATCGACCTCGGTGATGCCGAGACAGAAGCAGACGGCGGAGTTGGCCGCCGAGCCGCGGCCCTGGCAGAGGATGTTGCGCGAGCGCGCGAAGCGCACGATGTCGTGCACGGTGAGGAAAAACGGCTCGTACGCGAGCTGGGCGATCAACTCGAGCTCGTGCTCGATCGCCTGCCGCGTCGCCTCGGGCGCGCCCTGCGGCCAGCGGTGTCGCATGCCTGCTTCCGTCAGCACGCGCAGCCAGCTCTCGGGCGTGTGGCCGTCGGGCACGATCTCGCGCGGATACTCGTACCGCAGCTCGTCGAGCGAGAACGTGCACCGCGCGGCGATGTCGAGCGTCGCCGCCAGCAATTCAGGGGGGTGCAGTTCCGCGATGCGCGCGATCAGCCGCAGGTGCCGCTCGCCGTTCGGATGGAGCGCGAGGCCGGCCTGTTCGACCGTCGTGCCGAGCCGCGTCGCCGTGAGCACGTCCTGCAACGCGCGACGGCCGCGCGCGTGCATGTGCACGTCGCCGGCGGCGACGAGCGGCAGCGCCAGTTCCTGCGCGAGCGCCTGCAGCCGTTCGAGCCGGCGACGGTCGCGTCCGGTCGTGAGCAGCTCGACCGCGATCCAGAGACACCCTGGAAACACCTCCGCGAGCCAGCGGCCTTCGGCGGGATCGGGCGTCGCACCGGGCAGCCAGAGGCAGAGAAGCCCTCGATCCCCCAGGACCTCGACCACGTCGCGGCGGCTCAAGCGGTACTGACCCTTCGGCGCTGCTCGACGTCCCCGGGTGATCAATCGGCAGAGTCGTCCGTAGCCCGGGCGATCCTGCGCGAGCAGCACGCAGCGCAAGCCGTCCTCGAGCCGGAACTCGGCGCCGACGATCAGCTTGAGTCCGCAGTCCTTCGCCGCGATGTGCGCGCGCACGACGCCCGCCACGGTGCATTCGTCGGTGAGCGCGAGCGCGGCGTAACCGAGCTGCGCGGCGCGCTCCACGAGTTCCTCCGCCCGGGATGCCCCGCGGAGGAACGTGAAGTTGGAAAGGCAGTGCAGTTCGGCGTACACGGCTCAGGCGAACCAGCCATGCAGGAACCACCCTGCCGGATCCGCGTCGCGGCGATTGCAGAAGACCCAGAGCCGCGCGCCGTGGCGATTTCGAGCCACGTAATAGTCTCGCGCCACATCGCGCCCGTCCCACCAGCCCGATTCGATGCACTCGGGGCCTTCCTCGAGCTCGAGCCGCCGCGCGTCGCACGGTTCCGGCACGTCGAGCAACCAGAGCGGCCGGAACGGACCCTCGCCCGTGCTGCGCACGACCTTTCCCGACGCGTCGGGAGAGGTGGGCTCGGCCGCGCGCCAGGCTGCCTCGGGTCGATGCTCGGCGACACACGCGAGACCGTGCACGGCCTCGTGGCCGAGCCGCGCGCGCAGCCGCTCGATCAGCTGCGGCAGGTTTTCGCCCGCCTCGCGCCGGTCGTGCGCGAACAGTTCCGCGGCTTCCGATTGCAGGTCGAGCAGCGGGCCGCTCAACAGGCGCACGCTGCGGACGGGCTCGGGCAGCTCGAACCGCGCGAGCCGCTCGCGCAGCAGGTCCTGCATGCGCTGCGGCTGCGCGCCGATCGGCTGGACGAAACGCAAGCGCACGCGCGTGAGCGGCGATTGGCGGTGACGCAGCTGCACCTCGAGCGCCTGTACGCCGCGGCTGCGCTCGCGCAGGAAACGGCAGAGCTCGACGAGCATCGGTTCTAGCGCGGCCTCCAGTCGCTTGGTATCGCCGAGTTCGGGTTCGAGG
>JAJTCR010000185.1 GCA_021325695.1 Steroidobacteraceae bacterium
GCGGCCGGAGCCCCCATGGACGGGTTCACGGCGTTTTCGAAAGCCTGTCTGAACCGGATCGACCTGCCGGCTGCGCCTGTGCCCTGCATGTCCAAGGCGTCGCGCTAGCGCCGCGGATAGATGCGGCGCGTCGCACCTGCCGCCCGGAGTTCGCTCACCACGTACTCGCGCAGCGCCACCAGCGGCCGGCAGTCGCGGTCGACGGGTCGACCGTCGGCGAGCCGAAACAACTGGCAGTAGTACCAGGACTGCGCCGCGAACGCGTTGAGCGCCTTCGCGGGTAACCAGCGACTGCGCGGCGACAGCCAGCCGCGCTCGCTCAACCGCAGGCACGCGTCGAGGTCGTCGATGCGCTCGACCTCGCGCGCGAGCAGGCGGCGCGGAAAGTCCGGCTGCCAGCAGAGCGGGCGTGCCAGTCCGATCACGTCACAGTCGCCCGGGCCGTCGACACCGAGCGCCGTCTCCATGCCCGTCCGACTGCGGAATCCGCCGGTGACCATCAACGGCATGGTGGCGACCCGCCGGATGGACGCCGCATAGTCGAGGAAGTACGCCTCGCGGACCCGCGTGCTCGTCCGCACCGGCACGGCATCGCTCGCCCGCCCCTCGAAACCGATCAGCCGTGGCTGCTCGTACGTGCCGCCCGAGACCTCCAGCAGGTCGATCGACTCCGCGTTCAGCCACTGCACCACCTGCAGGCACTCCTCGTGCGAGAAGCCGCCCTTGCGGAAATCGTCGGAATTGAGCTTCACCGCGACCGGAAAATCGCGACCGACCTCGCGCCGCACCGCACGCACGCACTCGAGCAGGAAGCGAGCGCGGTTCTCGAGCGATCCGCCCCAGGCGTCGGTGCGACGGTTCGTCACGGGCGACAGGAAGGAACTGACCAGGTAACCGTGTGCGCCGTGCACCTGCACGCCCGTGAATCCGGCTTCGCGCACCACGCGAGCCGCGTGCGCGAAACGTTCCACCAGGTCGAGGATCTCGGCCTCGGTCAGTGCGCGCGGAGTCGCATAGTTGCCCAGCAGGTCCAGCTGCACGGCCGAGGGCGCCACAGGGCGCCCGGTCACGTATCGGGGCGCCTGCCGCCCGCCGTGCGAGAGTTGCGCCCACAAGTGATTGCCTGCTTCCGTGCCGGCGCGCGCCCATGCCGCGAGCCGGGCGCGGGCCTCGGCGTCGAACGTGCGAGCCTCCGCCGCCTTCGCTCCAGGTCCGGTACAGCCGTTCGTGACGCGGCGTCGCACGCAGCCACGGGTCGGCCAGGCCCTCCGTCATCGCTGCCTTGGCGAGCCGGTTATGCAGTCTGGCGCCGCAGGGAAGCCGCAGTGCCCGTGCCAGCCGTTCGGTCATGTTCACCCTGCCCCGGCGGCTGTATCATCGACCGCTCGAAGACCAGGGGAAGCCGGCGCGGCATTCGCATCGCGCCGGATCGAGGGAGAACCATGCTGACGCGAGAAAAACTCACGCCCACCCAGTGGCAGGCCGTGCGCAATACGCCGCACCACGTGGTCATCGCCGTGTCCGCGTCGGGCGGCAGCCCGTTCGACGAAATGCTCGAGCGCGCGGCAGGCCTGCAGGGGATCGTCGATGCCGGCAACAGCACGCATCCGCTCGTGAGCGAGATCGCGGTCAGCGTGCACATCATGGGGGCCCAGGACGACATCCGGCGCTGGTACTACACGCTCGAGGATCATCACCGCACGCCCCAGAGCCTGCAGGAAAAAGCGCTCGAGACGACGCGGCACGCCCTCGAGGCGCTCGGCACGCACGGCACCCCCGAAGACCTCATGCATTACGGCGAGTTCGTGCTCTCGCTCGCCAACCGCGTGGCGCGCGCCGCGCGGGAGGGCGACCTGATGGGGCTCGGCGGCGAACTCGTGAGCGTCAGTGAGCGCAGGTTCATCGAACGTCTCGACCAGCTGATCCAGGAACGTCGCGCGCGCCGCTGAGGCGCACCGGCCCGCGCTCCGTCGTTCGCATCGACGGCCCCGTCGCCCGCGACCCGGCGCCGAGGTCGAATCAGGCGCCGGCCGTCGCCGCGACCTTCTTCTTCCTGCGATCGCCGACCAGGTAGGCCGCGAGCGCCGGCAACAGCAGGATCGCGCCGAACGCGTTCACCAGGAACATGAAGGCGAGCAGGATGCCCATGTCCGCCTGGAACTTGAGGGCCGAGAAGATCCACGTCGCGACCGAAATCGTCATGGTCGCCGCCGTAGATGCCGTAGTCGACGCCCACGCCGACACCGAGCGCGACGACCGGCAGCGTGTTGACCTTGACACCGATGCCGAGCATGGCCATCAGGGCGTTGCAGAGCACCGTCACCAGCGCGAGCGGCAGGATGATGCAGAGCGTGATCGGGAACGACCGGAACGTGAGCAGGCACAGCAGCATCACCGAGGCGAACAGCGCCAGGTTGACCCACTTGTCGGCGGCCTCGACGGCCTCGTTCGTCGCCGCCATGACGCCGACGTTGCCGCTGTTGCCGAGGCGCGTGGCGTACCCGACGCCCTGCGCGATCTGCGCGCGGCTTTCCGGCAGCATGCGCCACTTCGAATAGGTCTCCGCGAACGACTGCGTGATCGTCTTGACGAAGCCGGAGAGGCTGCGCACCGTCGCCACGCCGTCGACCTGCCGCATCTGGAACTCGAAATCCTCGATCCTGTCCATCACGTCGCGGTCGACGCAGGGCGAATCCTCGTCGTCCTGCGGCTTCGCCTCGGCGATCACCTGCAGCAGGTCGACGCCGATCGCGAAGTGGCTCGTGATCATCTCGACGTCCTGGTTGTAGCGCGAGTCCGGACGCAGCTCCGGCACGCCCTTGCCGAGGTCGCCGATGTGCAGCAGGCGCGCCTGCGAGATGCCGAACACCAGCAGCGCTACGCCCAACGCGATCGGCACCCAGGCGACGCGCTTGGTGGCGAGCGGGCCGATGCGCTCCCACAGCCAGTCGCCCGCTGTCTCCTTGCCCGCGAGCTTCGACGCCTGCTCCGGCGTGAACTTGTAGTACGAGAGCAGGATCGGCAGCAGCATCTTGTTGGTGATGATCATCACCGTGACGCCGATCGTCGCCGTGTAGGCAAGCTCGCGCACGATCTCGATCTCGACGAAGCCGATGACCATGAAGCCGAGCGCGTTGGCAAGCAGCGCCATCGCGCCGGGAATGAAGAGCTTCTGGAACGAGTGCGTCGAGGCCGTGATGCCGTCGGCGCCGTGCAACGTCTCGAGCTTCCAGGCATTGGTCATCTGCACCGCGTGCGACACCGCGATCGAGAAGATCAGGAACGGCACGAGGATCGACATCGGGTCGAGCCCGAGGCCGAAGACCGGCAGCAGCCCGAGCAGCCAGATCACCGGGACGATCGCGCAGATCAGCGCGAGCGCCGTGATCATCAGCGAGCCCGAGTACCAGTACAGCAGCACCGAGGTGATCACGAAGGCGACGCCGAAGAACAGCAGTACGCCGGCCGCGCCCCGCGCGATGTCGCCGATCGCCTTGGCGAAGCCGATCACGTGCACCGTCGTGTCGCCCTGCTCGTATTTCGCCCGGATCTTCTCGAGCTCGCCGGCCACCTCCTGCAGGTCCAGGCGCTCGCCGGTCTCGGGGTCGTTCTCCATGAGGGTGGCGACGACCATGGCCGAGGTGTGGTCGTTCGACACCAGCCGGCCGATCCAGTCGGACTTGCGCAGGTTCTCGCGGACCATCTGCAGCTGCTCGGGCGTGCCCGCGAAGTCGGCGGAGACGATGTTGCCGCCGCGGAACCCGTCCTCCACGACCTCGTTGTAGCGGACGTTCGGCGTGAACAGCGAGGCGACCGAGCTGCGATCCACGCCCTTGATGTAGAACACCTCCTCCGTGACCTTGCGGAGCTTCTCCATGAACTCCTTTTCGTAGATCTCGCCGTCGGTGTTCTTGAGCGCGACCAGCACCTTGTTGGCGCCGCCGAAGTCCGACTGGTACTGCAGGAAGGTCTGCATGTACTCGTGCTTGAGCGGGATCATCTTGGTGAACGCCGCCTGCACGCGCAGCTGGCTCGCCATCGCCCCGAGCACGATCGTGATCAGGATGAACAGGATCAGCAGCGGCCTGCGGTGGTGGAAGATCCAGTACGAGATCTTGCCGACCCAGTCGGCCGAGAACTGCTGCCGCCGGATCTCCGTGCCCTCGCCGTCGCCGTTGCCGTTGTCGTCGCCGGGAGGGCGGGTGGTGTCGTTCGCCATGTGCGCTCCTTGCCCGCCCGTCAACGACGCGCGAGCCAGTCCGGGTCGAGCGTCGTGATGCCGCTCTCGCCCGCCAGGATGATCTTGCCGTCGGCCTCGACGAGGCTCGAGAACCCGCGCCCGCCGGGTGCCCAGTGCACGTTGAGCGTGCGTCCGCCGTCCCGGCTCATCGCGAGCAATCCCGAATTGCCGACCAGCAGGACGCGTCCGTCGCCGAGCACCTCGCCACCGTTGAACGAGGCGGTCGTGTCCAGCGGCACCTCGGTCCAGGTCGCGCCCACGTCCGTCGAACGGTAGACGTTGCCGCGCATGCCGAAGGCGAGGACGGCGCCGTCGGGGGCAGCGATGGCGCCGAAATACGAGCCGACGTACGGCGAGGTGACCGCCGTCCAGGTGGTACCGCCGTCGTCCGATCGTGCGAGCGTGCCCGACTCCCCGACCAGCAGCAGCGAGTTACCGACCGGGACCACCTGCGAGATGTGCCACTCGAACTCTTCGTTCATCACCGTGCGCCGCTGCCAGGAGCGCCCGGCGTCGACCGAGTCGAAATACATGCCGAAGGCGCCGTACGCGACGAAATGGTCGCCGCCCAGGCTCACGACGCCGAGCAGGGATTCGGGCTCGGCCTCGGGGAGCGGCACGTGAGTCCACGTTTCGCCGCCGTCCTCGGTCCGGACGACGGCGGCGCCGTGACCGACCGCGATCCCCATCCTGGGGTCGCGGAACGCGACGCCGGTCAGCGTGCGCGTCACCGGCGTCTCGCGCGCCCGCCAGGTCTGGCCGGCGTCGTCGGACACGAGCGCGAAGCCGCGCTCGCCGACCGCGACGAGCCGGTCGCCGGCCCGTGTGATGTCGACCAGGATGATGCGGTCGGGGCGGATTTCCACGACGGTCTTGTTGCGCGCCGGCGGGCTCGCCGGTTCGTCCTGGCCGCGGGCCTCGGGCAAGGCCACGAGGCATGCGACCAGCCCCACGCACGCCACTCGAATCCACTGTGTCATGAAGATTCTCCGTGCAGCCTGCCGGCTGCTCCGCCCTGGTCCGCGTCGCGTGCGCGCGGTCCCGCTGCGTTGCCCGTCTTCTTGTTCTGCAACGGCGACGTCGGTCGAGGACCCGACGCCGCCGCCACGATCACGATGCCCGGCGCCGCGCCGGGGCCTGCGTCACTTGGTGCCGAGACGGCGCAGCGCGTCCGGCTGGAATTCCGCCCACTTGCCGGTCTGGCCGAATTTCCACGGCGTCCGGCTCTCGTTGTCGAGGCCCGCGAAGTAGTAGCCGCCGCTGTTCAGGTCGTACCACGTGTTGGCGCGGTACCACGGGACTTTCGCGTCGTAGAACTGGATCATCGGGTGGACGCCGATGCGCCAGAGCTGCTTGCGCGTGTCGTAAGCGTCTTCGTAGACGACGGTCCAGGTGTCCTCGTCGACGAAGAACACGCGCTGGCCGTAGATGTGCTTGCTGCCCGACTTCAGGTTGGCTTCGACCTGCCAGACGCGGTGCAGCTCGTAGCGCATCAGGTCCGGGTTCGGCGCGCCCTTGCGGACGATGTTTTCTTTGTACTTGAGGCTCTTGTCGGAAAGCTTGTAGGAGTTGTACGGGATATAGATTTCCTTCTTCCCGATCAGCTTCCAGTCGTACCGGTCCGGCGCGCCGTTCCAGGCGTCGAACTGGTCAGAAGTGCGCATGCCTTCGGTGCCGTCGGTGAAGTTGTCGTAGGCGAGGTCCGGCGCGCGGCGCACGCGGCGTTGGCCCGCGTTGTAGATCCACGCGGCGCGAGTCTGCTTCACCTGGTCGAGCGGCTCGTGCACCAGGAACACCGTGCCCTCGAGCGTCGCCGGCGCCGTGAACCCGGAGCGGAACACCAGCAGCAGGTTGTCCTGCGGCTGGTCGAGGTTGGCGTTGAAAATGCGGAACTCGCGGGCCCCGATCCGGTAGTAGTCGCCGTTCGCGCGCACCGGGAAGCTGTGGTACTCGCGATCGAGCCCGCCGCCGAGGTATCGCTGCTGGTGGTTCCACATGACCTCGAGGCCGCTCTTCGGGATCGGGAACGGCACGGCCGCGCGGCCGCCCGTGATGCCGAAACCCTGCAGGTCGAGCGCCGGCGCCTTGGCCTTCACTTCCTGGTAGACCGCGTCCGGGTAGCACGCCGTGCGGCGCGTCTCATAGACCGGCATCTTGAACGCGTCGTTCTTCTCGAGCAGCGCGATCGTGCCCGGCGTGAGCTGCTCGCGATACTGCGCCATGTTCGCCTTGGTGATCACGAACTTGGGCTTGTCGCTGCCGAACGGGTCCGTGTAGCCCTTGTTGGCGGCCCAACCCGACGGCGGCGCGCAGAGACCGCCGCTCCAGGCCGGGATCGTGCCGTCCTTGCTCGCGCCCTTCTCGGCGCCCACCGGCGTCAGGTCCGCGCCCAGGCGCGCCGTTTCGTCGGCGGAGAGTTTCGCGTGCGCCGGCATCGCTGCGGCGACGAGACCCGCCGCCGCGACCGCGGTGGCGAGAATCCTGTTGATCGTCTTCATCTGTAATTCTCCTGGAATCAGAACGTCACGCTGAACGACGCCGAGTAGTAGTCGCGGTCGAACAGCGGATCGAAGTTCTCGTCGTCGTAGTCGACGTAGTTCAGGT